>CATKZA010000116.1 GCA_949841235.1 uncultured Clostridiaceae bacterium | reverse complement strand
TTTTTCGGATGCCTTCACAACATCTAAGCAAAAAACACTTCAAAAAATTTATTGCAGTCTGCAAAAATACAAGTTACTGGCAGATAACAAGATATTATCCATCTTCAATTTGACTGTGAATAGTAACAATGCATTTTTCACGGGTTAGCCGTTTATCCCATCTAAAAAGACTTCTTGTGAAACAAAAAATCCTTAAAGTTCTGTCTCGTTTCCCTGAGGCGTCTGCGGCTGATCGGAAGCCGCTCCCCATCCGCCATTACCATAAACTGCCCGCTGATATCCCTCACATGATAGAGATTGACAATATATTTCCTGTGAATATAGGAAAAAGAGGCATGGGACAACTGTTCCGCCCACTCCTTCATGCCAATGCGGGAAAAAACCAATTCTCTAGTGCCAGTGTGGAAAATGGAATAATTTCCATCGCTTTCTATATACAAGATGTTTCCCAGAGACAGTTTTTCATCGTTTTCCAATAGAACCGTTTCCTGGGCAGTAAGCAGCCCCTCCGCCCGACACAGATATTTCCGGATCTCCCTGGCAGAAACAGGCTTGCGCAAAAAACCCAGCACTTTTTTGCCGAATGCGTCCGATATCAGTTCAATATGGCAGGTATAAAAGAGGATGTAGGGGCTGGGATTGCTCCTCTCGAGATGGTACATCACATCCAGCCCGTTCAGGGCAGACATCTCTATGTCCAAGAATAACAGTTCGGGGAATCTCTCTGCATGGAGCAATTCTTCCCCGGAGTAAAAATGCATGTACGTATGCTCCCCATACAGGTCGCATGTCTGCATTAAAAATGCATGCTCCTTTTCGTTATCATCACATATGCCGATTCTCATGATTCTATGATTCCCTTCTCAGTATTAGCAATGTCAGGAAAAATCCATTCTCATACTGCATGTCCATCGTCCCATCGTACTTCCTGACAGAATCAAATATGTTCTGCAAGCCAAACCCATGGTTTAATCTGTCCTTTTTACCGGTTTCCATGTATGCAATCTCCTCCGGGGAATACTCTCTGGAGGAATTTTCCGTGCGAATGAGCAGTTGACCATCCCCCTGCTGGATTTCCAAGATAATTTCTTTCTCCACCTCTTCCCCTAACAGTTCACAGGCCTCTCTGGCATTTCTCAGCAGATTTGACAGCATAGTGGATAAATCCATATCCGCAACCCACAGATCATTTGGAAACTTTCCTTCCATATGAAAAGAGATATCTGCGGGCAGGGCATGATAAAATTCATTCACAATGGCATCTGCAATGGCAGAATTCGTATAAAAATAATAGACCTGTTCTTTGATTGCTGCAAATTCGGACACATATTGCTGAATCCCCTCCCAGTCTCTTTCCTGCACAAGGGATTGCAAGCCAAGCACATGATTTTGAAAGTCATGGCGAAATGCCCGCAAATCCCGATTCTTTTGATACAGCGTTTCATAATACTTCTGCTCTAATGCCAAATTCTCTGCATTCAGATGATTCATCTCCTGCAATGCGATATTTTTCCGAAGGGCGATGCATAAGAGAAAAATGATTCCAATCCCCAGCAATGCCAGCAACAGGAGCATCACGGAAAGGATTGTCTTCCCCTTCTCAATCAATTGATAGGAAAGGAGCCAGGAGATTAAGAAGGCGGATACCACAATCATGATGATATAAACCAGCAGGCAGACACACAGAAGCAGTGCATGATCCCTCTTGCTCAAATACTTTATGGCCTCCATGCGTTTTCTTCTCGTCTTTCTCATGGCATAAAATAGCAAAATCAGTCCGGCAAGGATGACATTGTCAATGGAGGCATACACTGGCAGGACGGAGGGAGTCGAAATGTAAAATTTGCCGTAACACGCATAGACAATGACTTGCACAATCATTGATAGAAAATTAAAACCAAGATTGTACACCATGAACCAGCTGACATAATGCAGGAGCCGCTTTACAAATAATGGCATGATACATATGAATACAAGAAATATAATAAACCCCTGATAAATATCAGACAGGATGAGTGCCAGGCCGGCAGCCATAAGCAGGCCGAAAACTACCTTGGGGCTTCTCTTAGCCCTAATCTCCGTTCCCAGCACGAAGGAGAACATGCATAACACGCAAAGCGTCTCAAGAATAAAATCTTCTGCAACCAAATACCTCATGGGACCCCCATTTCTACAGTGAACGACAAAATGTCTACCCACACTCCGTTCCGGTTCGTGCCAAACAGACGTCCATCGGATGCCTGGCACCCTGTGATGTGACGAACAGCTTTCCAAGAACCATGGGCAACATTTTACCACCAAACTCCCTTTTTCTCAACAAAAAAACACCCCGGGAGAATGATTGGTTACTATTCACAGTCAAATTGAAGATAGATAATTTCTCGTTATCTGCCAGTAACTTGTATTTTTGCAGACTGTGCTAATAATTTTGAAGCGTTTTTTGCTTGAATGATGTGAATACATCCGAAAAAGAAATCCTGGACACGCCTTGCAACCATACGGATTTCGGAGGGAACTAATTGCCTTGCGGTTTCGATGTTTGATTTATGTGCCTCTCCGATAACTCACACCATGCAACCGTATTCATGTGTTTTCCGTCAGAGGCACTCGCGAATCGCCGATACTTGCGAGACGTTTTTTGTCTCGCTATGTATCGTGGCGTTATGAGCGGTAGCGAAAGCGTGCCTCTAAGGAAAACACTGAAACGGTGCATGCTGTTCAGACAATGCTGCGAGGCACATATTCATCGAAACCTTGCAAGGCAAAGTTCCTCTCGAAATCCGAAGTATAAGCGTAGCTTATACTTTATTGTCTGGCGGCGTGTCCAGTCTTTTCTTTTTCGGATGCCACTCAATACTTTGGAGCAAAAAACTTCAATAACCTATGCTGTGTAGTCTGCAAAAGTTCATTTATTAGGCAGATAACAAGAAATTATCTATCTTCAATTTGACTGTGAATAGTAACCATGTTTCGCTACTATTCACGGTCATTCATTCCATCATGTTTCCTATAGATTATGGGGATTATAACATCGCCTCGGCCAGTTTCTCCAGTGCCGGGAGATCCTCCTCCTTCAAAGTGGATTTGATGGTCACCACCGGCTCCACGATCTCCACGCCCTTCATATTCTCCAGGAGACCCTTCATCGTCCTTGCCGCAGTAGGCGCCCAAGAGCCATTCTCCAAGATGCCCACCTTCCGCTTCTGGTATGCCTTCGCCTGGAGATGATGCAGGAAATCCTGCATGCAGGGGAACACGCCGCCATCATAGCTGGCCCCGCAAACAATCATGCGGTCATAGCGGAAGGCATCCTCGATCACCTCTGCCATATCCTCTCTGGCCAAGTCGCTGACAACCACCTTCTCCGCACCCTTGTCCCGAAGAATGTCGCCCAGTTTCTCCGCAGCAGCCCCGGTATTTCCATGAATGGAGGCATAGGCAATCAAAATACCCTTGTCCTCCGGCGCATAGCTGCTCCAGGTATTATATTTGTCTATGTAATACCCCAAATCCTCCTTTAAAATCGGCCCGTGAAGGGGACAGATCATGGCAATGTCCAGCCCTGCTGCCTTTTTCAAAAGCGTCTGCACCGGTGCGCCATACTTTCCTACGATATTAAAGTAGTAACGCCTTGCCTCGCATGCCCAATCATCCTCTTCTGTGAGAGACAGTGCGCCAAATTTGCCAAAGCCATCTGCCGAGAACAAAATCTTCTCCTTGCTCTCATAGGAAACCATCACCTCCGGCCAATGCACCATGGGTGCCATCACGAAAGTAAGGGTATGTTCTCCCAGAGACAAAGTATCCCCCTCGGCCACCACCTTCGTTCTGCCCTCCAGATCAAAATCAAAGAACTGGGGCATCATCTGGAATGTCTTGGCATTTCCCACCAATGTCACCTCCGGGAACAGCTCTACCAAGCGGGCAATGCTTCCCGCATGATCCGGCTCCAGGTGCTGCACTACCAGATAATCTACCTTTCTGCCATCCAGCGCAGCCATAAGATTCTTCTCCCACTCTTCCATGCCCCTTTTATCCACCGTATCCATCAGCGCCACTTTCTCATCCAAAATCACATAAGAGTTATAGGAAACCCCTTCCGGCACCACATACTGGCTCTCAAACAAATCAATGGTGGTATCGTCTACCCCGATGTACTTCACTGCATCCGAAATCGTTACGTTCATCATAATCCTCCATTCTTACTCAGCCCGCAAGTCTGGGCGCAAGCACTTTTCCAAAAGTTCACGAAAAACATCATACCATTTTTACATGGGAATGTAAAGACTTACCATGCACGGTAACCTTTCCGAATCCACATGCATATGATATTAGTGCAACATCATCTGAACCCGGCTCCGAAAAGGTATTCATAGCTGCAGTTCAGAATGGATTGCAACGGCGAGAAGCCCTGTAGATTATGAACCTAGCATAAAAGGAGGAATGGCATGTTACACTCTTATTCCCAGAAATCAGAAAGTGACCGGCGACAGAAATACTTAGGCGCGCTCCTATCCCATGCCGGACATCAGGTAATTTTAGCAGAAAGCACTCCCGATTTGGATGTGGAAGCCACAGAGATGCCGGAAGAGGAACATGCCATCTTCGTGCTGCTGCCTGTTCCAGCCCCCTCCGACCTCCTTTCCCAAATAAAAGACCGGCTCACACCGGAGCATATCGTTCTGGGAGGCAATCTGCCCGAGGATTTTCTGGCATTTTGCAAGAATAGGAAGATTAAGACCATCGACTATATGAAATTCCAATCCGTGGCCATGAAAAATGCCGTCGCCACCGCCGAAGGCGCCATCTGCCAGGCAATTACTGCCAGCGACATCAACCTCCACGGCAGCCGCTGCCTGGTGATTGGCTTCGGAAAATGCGGCGAAGTCCTGGCACACAAGCTGCAGGGGCTGGATTGCCATGTCTGGGTATCCACTAGGGACGAATTGGCAAAGGCAAAGGCATATGCCTGCGGATATCAGGAACATGCCTCCTACGCAGACTATGATTTCATCTTCAACACTGCGCCAGCCCTGGTCCTCACTCCGCCAGTCATAGACCAGCTGCAGCAAGATACTGTCATTATCGATATCGCCTCAAAACCCGGCGGCTGCGACTTCAATTACTGCATCGGGAAAGGCATTACGGCAAAACATTGTCCCGGACTGCCTGGGAAATATTCCCCAAAAACCTCCGCCGAGATTATTTTTGAGAAAGTAACCAAAACTCTATGTTGATAGAAAGGACACACTCCTATGAAACCAAACGACCAACCACCTATTCAGTTAGGTTTTGCCATAACAGGCTCTTTTTGTACATTTCAGAAAATTCTCGACGTGCTGAAAAAAATGGCAGGACAAAATTATCAGATCGTTCCCATTTTCTCCGAGCACAGTAGCCAAATGGACACACGCTTCCAGCTGGCAGAAGAATTTGTAAAATCCGTACAGGAAATCACCGGGCATCCCGGCATCTTCACCATCCCCGAAGCGGAGCCTATCGGCCCCAAGGGATATCTGGATGCCCTGGTAATCGCTCCCTGCACCGGAAACACGCTGGCCAAATTAAATAGCGGCATCACGGATTCCCCGGTGCTGATGGCGGCCAAGGCCCATCTGCGGAATGAAAAGCCTCTGGTCATATCCATCTCCACCAATGATGCCCTGGGGATGAACTTCAAAAATCTGGGTTCCCTCATGAACATGAAAAATATATATTTCGTACCCTTCGGCCAAGATAACTATGAAAAAAAGACCAACTCCATGATTGCCCATGTAGACCTGATACCGGAAACCATCGAGTCCGCCCTCGCCGGAAAGCAGCTGCAGCCGGTCATCCAATCACCCTTCGCCTAGCGACGATTTGTGCCGTTTCTGCACAAATCGCATGCATTTCGGTGCCGTAAGGCACCACGCATTAGCAATGTATAACGCATTGGCTAATGCGTTGGCATTAACTAACGCGTTGGCATTAACTAATGCATGGTGGCTTACCGAAACGGCGGAGCGGTGAACGGCAACAAGGGCAGCCCGAGGGCTGCCCTTGTTGTATGTATATTAATTGACAATGCTATTCATGATAACTATTTCCGAACAATCTATATCAGCGAACTCTCTGCAAAAGCATTCTCCACCGCCGCATCAATCTTTGAGAAGTCAATCTCTTGCCCCCTCATCATCTGCTGATTCAGGGCATCTATCCCGGATAATTGATTTCCCGCATTAGAACTGCCCGAACCGGT
>CATKZA010000115.1 GCA_949841235.1 uncultured Clostridiaceae bacterium | reverse complement strand
CCTATCCGGTTACCCAGACCCATGCCGATGTCCCGTCGGAGATACGGGAACGGAACGGCATTACGGACCGTACCCTGCGGTTGTCGGTAGGGATTGAGAACAGTAGGGATTTATTGGAAGAGCTGGAGCAGGTGTTTCGGAAAATAGAAGAAAGTCATATAGAATGCTGAAACAATCTCTATATTGAATTTAAAAGGAAGGAAGAAAGAAATGGTAAAGAAGATAGTTACATTATTTATGGTAGTAGTGATGCTTGTATCGCTTACAGCGTGTGGAAGCAGACAGGGCAGCACGGATAAGACAGGAGATGGGAAAACAATTAAGATTGCATACCTGCCGATTACCCATTCCCTGGCGGTGCTTGCGGAGGCGGATGAACTTCAGGAAAAGGACGGCATAAAAATAGAACTTATAAAATATGGTTCTTGGCCGGAACTGTTGGATGCACTCAATTCCGGAAAGGTCGATGGGGCTTCTGTGCTGATCGAACTTGCCATGAAGTCAAAGCAGGAGGGAGTTGGCATTAAGGCCGTTGCTCTCGGCCATAAGGATGGAAATGTCCTGATTGTATCCAATAAAATTAAGGATGTCAGCGATTTAAAGGGAAAAACATTTGCAATTCCACACCGCCAGTCTTCCCATAATATATTGCTAAATGATGCGCTGGCAAAGGGAAAACTGACCATGGATGATATTAATGTCACGGAGTTGGCTCCGACCGAAATGCCCTCTGCTCTGGCGAGCGGCACGATTGATGGTTACTGTGTGGCAGAACCTTTCGGGGCGATGGGCGTATCCCTTGGTGTTGGCAAGGTGTTATATTCATCGGAGGAACTCTGGGAAGATTCTCTCTGCTGCGGACTGGTGCTTACCGATGCTTTTATCGAAGCCCATCCGGATGAAGCAAAAAGTTTTGTGCAAAGTTACAAAGCGACGGGTGCAGGACTGGACGAGGAAAAAGCGAAAAAAGTGGCGAAAGAGTACCTGAACCAGAAAGATGAAGTTTTGGATATTTCCCTACAGTGGATTTCCTATAAAGATCTTGATATTACCAAGGATACTTACGATGTTCTGGTGGAAAAGGTAAAAAAGTATGGGCTTTCCGACAATCCACCGGTTTACGAGGATTTTGTAAAAAGTGATTTTTGAGGAAAGGACTGGAGGGTCAGATGAAAAAGATTTTATCCGTTAAAAATGTGTTCGTTTCCATAGCGATACTCATAAGCATATGGGAACTGCTGTTTCTTTCAAGTGATTTTAGTGAAACCCTGTTTCCTTCACCGCTACAGGCATGGCAGGCACTGCTGGAAATGTGCGGGGATGGGACACTTGTAACCAATATTGGAACGAGCATGTACCGTTTCCTTACAGGATATGTCAGTTCTGTTATTGCGGCTGTCTTTTTGGGATTGATGCTGGGAAGGATGCGTTGGATTTTTAAATATGTCAATCCGGCTGTGCAGCTGCTGCGTCCCATATCCCCAACGGCATGGATGCCTTTCATCGTACTTTTGTTTGGCATAGGAGATATTCCGGCCGTAGTCATTATATTTATTGCTGCATTTTTTCCTGTTCTGCTTTCAACCGTTGCGGCTGTGAGGAATGTGAATCCGATCTATTTGAAAGTGTCACAAAATTTTGGTATCCGTCAGCCGGGACTTATGTGGAAAGTGATTTTCCCAGCGGCTTTTCCACAGATTGCAAACGGCATCCATCTTGCGATTGGAACAGCGTGGATATTCCTTGTGGCCGGTGAAATGGTAGGAGCGCAATCGGGGCTTGGATATCAGATTATTGATGCAAGAAATAATATAAGGGCTGACATATTACTGGCTACCATTCTGGTTATCGGTTTTATCGGACTGCTGCTGGATGCCGCATTAAAATTATTGGAAAAACGTATCCTGAAAGCCTGGGGAGGTGTGGAGTGATGGCATATATCGAAATCAAAAATGCGGGAAAGACGTTTGTGCAGGGAGGAAAGGAATTTACGGCGCTGGAAGAGGTAAACTTGACGATCAATAAGGGAGAGTTTATCTGCCTGCTTGGTCCTTCCGGCTGTGGCAAAAGTACGTTGCTTAATGCAATGGCGGGATTTGCACCGGTAAACTATGGAAGCATTCAGATTGCCGGAGAAGAGGTGTCCGATCCATCGGTAAAACATGTGACGATCTTTCAGAATTACGGATTGCTGCCGTGGAGGACTGTGCAGAAAAATGTGGAGTTCGGTCTGGAAGCAAAAAGGCTTTCCAAAGCAGAGAGGAAAGAGACGGCAGAAAAATACATCGAACTCGTGGGACTTTCGGAATTTAGCAGATCCTATCCGCGTCAGCTCTCGGGCGGTATGCAGCAGAGAGTGGCGATTGCGCGGGCACTGGCAGTAGATCCGGAGATCGTGTTCATGGATGAGCCGTTTGGCGCGTTGGATGCCATTACCCGGATGAAGCTCCAGGACGACATTCTGGAACTCTGCCGGCGTGAGGAAAAAACGATCATATTTGTCACGCACGATATTGAAGAGGCGGTTTATCTGGCAGATAGAGTCGTCGTCATGACACCGAATCCAGGAAAGGTAAAGAGTGTGGTAGAAGTGCCACTGCACCATTACCGCGACCGCACGAGCGGAGATTTTCTCTATGTGCGGGATAAGATTTTTGAACTGTTCAATCTCAAGGCAGACACTTATATCGAGTACAATATTTAGTATATCAAGACGGGAAAGGAGCTATTATGAACGAGCACCAGAAAGAACATATTCATGTGCATGCGAATACGCCAGCGCATATACATTCCCATCGGAATCTGATTGGGTTCGATGAACATGGCGTGCCCACCGTGACGTTAAAAGCGGATCACCAGAACGGGGAAGAAGAGGATCCGCAGGCGTTTATCCGGGATTATATGGACGCAGTAAACGAGTACCGCAAGACATTTCCCGCCAAAGAGGATGTAGTCAGCCAGACACCGGATCCAGCGGTAAGGGAAATGCTCCTGCGTATGGAGCAGTTGGGGATTGATACGGCATTCGACCGCTTTGACCAACAGAAGCCGCAGTGTAATTTTGGTCTTGCCGGTATCTGCTGTAAGATCTGTAATATGGGGCCGTGCCGTATCACAGCGAAGGCGTCCAAAGGAGTCTGTGGTGCGGATGCGGATCTGATTGTGGCGAGGAACCTGCTGCGGAGTGCCGCTGCCGGTGCAGCCCAGCACGGCATGCATGCGAGGGAGGTTATGCTCGCATTGAAATGGGCAGCGGAGGGCAGGCTGGATGTGCCAATCCTTGGCGAACAAAAAATCAGAAGCACAGCGGAGGTTTTCGGCATCAAACAGAAAAACCGCCAGTTAAAAAACGTGGCAAGAGATCTGGCAGACATACTGTTGGAAGACTTGTCAAGGACGGTACCGGATGAATATAAAACTATCTCAGCCTGCGCCGCGCAGGAACGGCAGGAGGTCTGGGAGGCACTGGATATTCTGCCGGTCAGTGCATACCATGAGGTGTTCGAAGCGTATCACAAATCTGGCTGTGCAACGGACGGTGACTGGAAAAGCATTATGCAGCAGTTTTTGCGCTGCGGGCTTGCGTTTACCTTTTCCGGGGTGGTGGGAGCTTCTATTGCAACGGATAGCCTGTTTGGGGTAGGAGACAGGGTAACATCTAAGGTAAATATTGGCGCATTGGAAAAAGGATATGTTAATATTGCTGTGCATGGGCATCTCCCTTTACTTGTCAGTCAGATTGTGGAGGTGGGCAAACGTGAGGATATGATTGCACTGGCGAAGTCGGGAGGGGCAAAGGGAATACGTTTTTATGGTATATGCTGTTCCGGGCTTTCAGCAATGTATCGTTATAGTGGAGTGATTCCCCTGTCAAATGCAGTATCGGCGGAACTGGTACTGGGAACCGGAGCGTTGGATTTATGGGTTGCGGATGTACAGGATGTGTTCCCATCCATTATGGAAGTGGCCAAATGTTTTAAAACGGTCGTTGTAACAACTAGTGAATCTGCGCGGCTTCCAGGGGCAGAGCGCTATGAGTATGACCACGTCCATGCCAATATTGGTGAGACGAAGGAACTGGCAGAAAAGATCGTGCGCCGTGCCATCGAAAGTTTTGGACAGAGAAAGGGCGTTCCAGTGTATATTCCATCCTATGAGGTAGAGGCTGAAGTCGGATTTTCCGTGGAGTATATACATAAGCGGTTCGGCAGTATGAAACCGCTGGCGGAGGCTATCCGGGAGGGAGAGATCCTGGGCGTAGTAAATATGGTCGGCTGTAATAACCCTAAAGTCCTGTATGAAAAATGCATCGTGGATGTTGCGGATGTACTGCTGAAAAATAACGTGCTCATACTGTCCAACGGCTGTGCTTCTTTTCCGCTGATGAAACTTGGATATTGTGCTGTCGCTGGGAAGGAGAGGGCAGGAGAGCGCCTGCGGGCGTTTTTGGAACCGGATCTGCCCCCGGTATGGCATGTGGGAGAATGTATTGACAACACCCGTTCCAGCGGCATTTTCGCCGGTATTGCAGGGGAATTGGGGCATAAGATGTTTGAACTGCCGTTTGCGTTTTCGTCTCCTGAGTGGGGAAATGAAAAGGGGATTGATGCGGCGCTGGGATTCAGGCTGAATGGAATCAGTTCTTATCACTGTGTAGAGGCGCAGATACATGGTTCTAAAAATGTGATTGAGTTTTTGAAACATGGGACTTTGGAAACGCTTGGCTCATCGATGAACGTGGACACCGATCCGGCAGTGTTGGGGCAAAAAATAGTAGATGATTTTAAGGCAAAGCGCAAAGCACTTGGTTGGGAATGACAGGAGGCAGGGGGACATTGTTATGGAACGAAACTTAGATTTTGATACGGTCATCGATCGGAGCAATACGAAGTGTTTGAAATATGATTTTGCAAAGAAACGGGGCATGCCGGAGGATGTGCTGCCGATGTGGGTGGCGGATATGGATTTTAAGACTTCTTCCTATGTGGAGGATGCCCTTGCAGAATGGGCGGGTCATGGAATCTTTGGGTACAGCGAGGTGCAGACGCCATATTTTGAGACGGTCCGGGACTGGATGAAGGAACGGCATGGCTGGGAGCCGCAGGAGCCGTGGCTCATCAAGACGCCGGGGGTGGTGTTTGCACTGGCGATGGCAGTCAGGGCATATACGGAGCCGGGAGATGGCGTATTAATCCAGCAGCCGGTTTATTATCCTTTTTCAGAGGTAATCCGGGACAATGGCAGGAACGTAATAAGCAGTGATTTATATCTGGGCGGGGACAATCAATATCATATCGATTTTGAAGATTTGGAGAAGAAAATCAAAGAAGAGAGCGTCCGGCTGTTCCTGTTATGCAGCCCCCACAATCCGGTAGGCAGGGTGTGGACGGTGGAAGAATTGACCACACTGGGGGAACTCTGCATCCGTTATGGAGTGACGGTCGTCAGTGATGAGATTCATCATGATTTTATTTTCCAGGGAGAGCATCATGTATTTGCCAGCTTGAAAAAAGAGTTTGAGGAAATCTGCGTGGTTTGTACCTCTCCCAGCAAGACATTCAATCTGGCGGGGATGATGCTGTCCAATATATTTATTCCGAACCGGACGCTGCGGAGAAAATTCAGGAGAGAACTGAATGCGGCAGGCATCAGCCAGCTTGGCGTTATGGGACTGGTGGCATGTGAGACAGCATATTCCAAAGGCGGGGAATGGTATCATGCCATGATGTCTTATGTAAAGGACAATATTGCGTTTACCAGACAGTATGTAACAGAACATTTGCCCGGTGTGGCTGTGGTGGAACAGGAGGCAACTTATCTGGTCTGGCTAGATTTCAGGGGATTGGGACTTGAGACAGAGGAACTCGACCGATGCATCATTCACCAAGCGAAATTATGGCTGGACAGTGGTAAGATTTTCGGAGAATGTGGGAGGGGGTTTCAGAGAATTAACGTGGCGTGTCCGAGAAGTGTTTTAATGGAAGCACTACAGAGATTGAAAAAAGTATGTGTAAACAGGTAATAGGGAATGCCTATTAAATACAATAGAAAAAAACTGGAAGAAGTAATATTGACAAAGAGTATGTGCATGGCTATAATATAAAACATATTAACCTACTATTGAAATAGGAAAGAAAGGAATGATTACCATGATGAAAAATATGGAAAATAACAGGAGAAGGTGTATGTGCTGTCATACGATGACAGGTAGAAATAAGATTTGTATTCCATGTACGGCTGACAGGTAGGATTGGAT
>CATKZA010000114.1 GCA_949841235.1 uncultured Clostridiaceae bacterium | reverse complement strand
GCTACGCCTACGGGAATCAGCAAGAGCTTTATCACGCCGGAGAAGCTGGTGCATATTGATGCGGAGGCAAATGTGCTGGATGGCCTGGAGGGATATCGACCTTCTTCTGAGATTAAGATGCATCTGAAATGCTATTCCGAGAGGGAGGATGTGGGGGCGGTGCTTCATGCCCATCCGCCGGTAGCGACGGGATATGCGGTGGCGAACGTGCCTCTGGACGAGTATTCTATGATTGAGACGGTCATTGCCATTGGCTCTGTGCCGGTGACGCCTTATGGAACGCCTTCCACGGACGAGGTTCCCCAGGCGATTGCCCCCTATCTGGGAGAGCATGACGTGATGCTGCTACAGAATCACGGCGCACTTGCCGTGGGTTCGGATGTGATTACAGCATACTATCGCATGGAGACTTTGGAACTTTTCGCAAAGATCAGCCTGAATGCCCATCTCCTTGGTGGTGCGCAGGAATTGCCCAGGGAGCAGATTGATCGCCTGATTAGCATGAGGGAGCAGTATAAGGTGACGGGAAAGCATCCGGGATATAAGAAGTATTCAAAATAGTCATAGTTGCTTCGGGGCGGCATTCTGCTCCAGAGAGGAGAAAACGGACGATGGCAGGGAAGAATGTATTGGCCTTTGATCTGGGTGCCAGCAGCGGAAGGGGGATGCTGGCATCTTTTGATGGAAAGAAAATTACTTTGGAGGAGGTTCACCGCTTTCCCCACAATTTCAGCATATTGAATGGACATGCCTACTGGAACATCCTCTTTCTGATGGATGAGATGAAGCGGGGGATCGGGAAATGCACGGAATCAGTCAGCGGCGTGGGATTCGATACCTGGGGGGTGGACTGTGGCCTCCTAGACCGGGAAGGGCAGCTGATCGGTCTGCCGGGAAGTTATCGGGATGCGGCTCTGGACGAGGAAAATATGGCTCAGGCCTTGGCCAGGCTTGGAGGCGAAGAATATGCCTTTTCCCAGACGGGGATTGCCAGTCTGGCGTACAATACCCTCTACAAATTGTACTATATGGCGAGGGAGATGCCCTCCATGATGGAGCAGGCTCAGACCATGCTTCTGATGCCGAACCTGATAGAATATTTCTTTTCGGGCGTGAAGCATGGGGAGTATTCCATTGCCTCCACCACCCAGATGTATGATATGAAGGGCAGAGATTGGGCGAGGGGAGTATTGGAAAGGCTGGAGATACCGGAGAGGATATTGCCGCCGGTAGATTTGGCGGGAAGGGATCTGGGCGGCCTGAGGCCGGAGATTGCCAGAGAGGTGGGTCAGCCGGATCTGCACATCATCTCTGCGCCGGGGCATGATACCGCCTGTGCGGTGGAGGCGGTTCCGGCGGAGGGGGAGGAGTTTACCTTCCTCTCCAGCGGCACTTGGTCCCTGATGGGCATCTCATCTAAGAAGATGCTGGAGGGAGAGAACGTGGTGCGTGACAAGATATCCAACGAAGGTACTGCGGACGGCGGCTACCGTCCCACCGTGAATATTATCGGCCTGTGGATGAATCAGGAGTTGCGCAGGAATTTCCAGGCCCAGGGCAAGGATTATACTTTTGTGCAGATGCAGGAGATGGCTGCCCGGGCAAAGCCGCTTCAGAGCTTTATCCGCCCGGATGATTTTATGCAGCCGGGAGATTATACCGCAAAGATTCGGGAATACTGTAGGGAGACGGGACAGCCCGTGCCGGAGACGGATGGGGAGATTGTCCGTTGCATGCTGGAGAGCCTTGCGCTAAAATATCGCCAGGTATATCTAAGTTTCAAGCCATATATTACATGGGAAGAGAAGCTATATATCGTTGGCGGGGGAGCGCAGAATGACGTGCTGAATCAGTTTGCCGCCAATGCGCTGGGCATTCCTGTGATTGCCGGAGCCAGCGAGGCTACGGCGGTGGGGAATGTCATGTCCCAGTTCAAGGCATTGGGCGTATACCATACCAGAGAGGAAAAGTGCGAGATTCTTGCCAATTCCTTCGGGACGAGGGAATATCTGCCCCGGGAGCGGGAGGCATGGCAGGAGGCCTATGACCGCTTTGAGAGGCTGTATCAGTGAAATGAGAGGAGACAGTGTGAAAAATGAATTTTTCACACGGCAATTTGTGTCTGCGCGTTGCTTGACACAAAGTTGCATCATGCGCAAAAAGCAGCGCAGAAATGAGGAGTATTATGGCATCAAGTATTAAAGAATTATCCCAGGTGAAGATTCCGGCGGCATATGAGCTGGTGAAGGGGGAGTTTATTTCGGAGGTAGACAGTTTTGCTCTGGTGCTTCGCCACAAGGTGAGCGGGGCCAGGGTAATGGTGCTCAGCAATGAGGATGACAATAAGGTGTTCAATATCGCATTCCGCACTACGCCGGAGGACTGCACGGGCGTGCCTCATATTATCGAGCATACGGTTCTGTGCGGTTCCAGAGAGTTTCCGGCAAAGGATCCCTTTGTGGAGTTGGTGAAGGGTTCCCTGAATACATTTCTGAATGCCAGCACCTACCCGGATAAGACCATGTATCCCGTTGCCAGCTGCAATGGCAAGGACTTTCAGAATCTGATGCATGTGTATCTGGATGCGGTATTCTATCCCAATATCTATAAGTATCAGGAAATCTTCAAGCAGGAGGGCTGGCATTACGAATTGGACAGCCCGGAGGGGGAGATTGCCTACAATGGGGTGGTGTACAATGAGATGAAGGGAGCCTTTTCCTCGGAGGAGAGTGTGCTGGAGCGGTTCGTGATGAACAGTCTTTTCCCGGATAACACCTACGGACAAGAATCCGGGGGAGATCCCAGATGCATTCCCGACCTGACTTATACGGATTACCTGGATTTCCACCGCAAGTATTATCATCCTTCCAACAGCTATATTTATTTGTATGGAGATATGGATATCGAGGAGCGGCTGGAATTTCTGGACGAGAAATATTTGAAGGATTTTCCTGCCATTAATGTAGATTCGGAGATTCCTTTGCAGAAGCCTTTTGATGGGATGAAGGATTTGGAGAAAAAATATGCGGTGGCCCAGGATGCGGATTGCAGCGAGAAGAGTTATTATGCCTATGCCACGGCAATGGATGTGACATTGGATCAGAAGGTGTGCAGGGCGCTGGATTTGCTTGCCTATGTGCTGGTGGATATGCCGGGAGCGCCGTTGAAGCAGGCGCTTTTGGACAAGGGCATCGGCTCGGACATTGATGTGGACTTCTGCGACATCCGGCGGCAGAGTACCTTCACCATCATCACGAAGCATGCCAAGCCGGGGCAAAAGCACGAATTCTCTGATCCCCTGCGGGAGACGTTGGAAAATGTGGTGCATGAGGGGATTGACAGAAAGACGCTGGAAGCGGCCATCAATGGCGCAGAGTTCCGGGAGAGGGAGGCGGATTTTGGCTCCTATCCCAAGGGGCTTCTCTATGGAATCAAGGCTTTTAAGACCTGGCTCTATGACGATGACATGGCCTGTGATGCCCTGTATTATGATGAGGCGTACAAATTCCTGCGAGAACAGCTGGAGACGGATTATTATGAGCAGCTGATTCGGAAATACCTGCTGGACAATCCTCACAGCGTGCTGGTGGAATTGGTGCCGGAGCGGGGATTGGCATTGCAGGAGGAGGAGCGGACGAGGGAGAAGCTCCGCCAATATAAAGAAAGCCTTTCTCCTGAGGAGATCCAGGGACTGATCCGGGAGACCAAGATGCTGAAAAAGTATCAGGAGACGCCTACGCCCAAGGAGATATTGGACAAGATTCCCATGTTGAAGCGGGAGGATATCGGCAAGAAGATTGTCCCCTATTATAATGAGGAGCGGGAGATGTCAGGGGTGAAAGCCCTTCATCACAATATCTCCACCAACGATATCGTGTACCTGAGCATGTATTTCGACATGGCGGATTTGGAGGAATATGCTCCCCAGATCAGCCTCCTCACCACCCTGCTGGGCTATATGGATACGAAGAAGCATACTTACGCCCAGTTTGATACGGAGACTAATTTCTATACCGGGGGCATGGCCACGGATATGAATGTGTTCTGCCATCCCGGGGAGGGCGACCATTATAGCGTGTATTTTGAGGCGCGGGTGAAATTCCTGCGGGAAAAGGCGGCCGAGGCATTGGATTTGCTTGCGGAAATGCTTTTTGAGACACTTTTTGATGATGACAAGCATCTCAGGGAAGTGGTGGCAGAGGCACGCTCCAGATTGAAAGTGCGCCTGATGTCGGCGGGTCACCAGGCGGCAGCAGGGAGGGTGGCATCCTATTTTTCTAAGAGTTCCTGGCTCACCGACCGATATAATGGCCTTGGCTACTATGAATATCTGGTGCAGCTGGACGAGCATTTCGAGGAGGAGAAGGAGAGGCTGAAATCCGGTTGCCGCGCCCTTTTGGCAAAATTGCTCCGCTGGCAGAAATTGGTGCTGTCCATTACGGGAAAAGAGCAGGAATACCAGGCGGTAGAGAAGGAAATGCCAAGATTCCTGGAGCGTCTGGCGGCATTTGAGCGGGAAGAGAGGTCCGAGGACTATGAGAACTATTTGGGAGAGATGACATCTTTTGCGCCTAAGCCGGAGAAGAATCAGGAGGCATTCTCCACCCCGGCGGAAATCCAGTATGTGGCAGTGGGCGGTAGTTTTCAGGATATTCCCTACAATTTTGGCGCATTGCGGGTGACCAGGCATCTCTTGAACTTCGATTACCTGTGGAACGAGGTGCGGGTGAAAGGGGGGGCCTACGGGGTATCCTGCCAGTTTACCAGAGAGGGGGAGGGATTCTTTGCCTCCTACCGGGATCCGAATCTGGAAGGCACCATCGACGTGTATCAGAAGGCGGCGGATTTCCTCGGGGATTACCGGGCGGATGAGAGAGAGATTACCAAGACGATTATCGGCACCATCAGCGGCATGGATACGCCCCTCACGCCGAATATGAAGGGAAGGCGTTCCATGGCGGGATATCTGTCCGAAGTGCCGGAGGAATTGCTGCAGAAGGAGAGAGACCAGGTGCTGGGATGCTCCATTGAGGATATCCGAGCTCTTGCGCCGGTAATGCGGGCAGTCAGCGAGGCAGGCAATGTCTGCGTCATTGGCAATGAGAAGCGCATTCAGGAGGCGAAGGAGATTTTCGCTAGCATCCAACCCTTGAGTTGAGGGGAGAGTTCCTTGGCTGCTTATGTGCAGGCGCGGCGAGTAGGAAGTAGTTGACATTTTTACTTGTTTGGCTACTGCGTTGTACTAGTGTACTGTGCGCTAAATGTAGATTGACGGATAAGAATGCTGTGACGATAGAAATGAAACGAGGCGAACGATGAAGAAATTTAAATCCGGGTTTGTGACGTTAATCGGAAGGCCTAATGTGGGGAAGTCCACATTGATGAATCGGCTGATCGGGCAGAAGATCGCCATCACTTCCAATAAGCCGCAGACCACGAGAAACCGTATCCAGACGGTGTACACTTGCGAGGAAGGACAGATCATCTTTCTGGATACGCCGGGAATCCACAAGGCGAAGAATAAGCTGGGAGAATACATGGTGACGGTGGCGGAACGCACGCTGAAAGAGGTGGACGTGATTCTGTGGCTGGTGGAGCCTACCACGTTTATTGGCGCGGGGGAGCGGCACATTGCGGAGCAGCTGCGCGCCACGGATACCCCGGTGATTCTGGTGATTAACAAGATTGACACGGTGGAAAAGCAGGAGATTCTGAGATTTATTGATGCCTACAAGGACATTGTGGATTTTCAGGAGATTGTGCCAGTGTCTGCCCTGAAGGGGGAGAATACGGAGGAACTGGTCAAGGTGATGCTTGAGTATCTGGAGGAGGGACCTTGCTACTATGACGAGGATACCATCACGGATCAGCCGGAGCGGCAGATCGTGGCAGAGATGGTGCGGGAGAAGGCTTTGCGCAATCTGAATGACGAGATTCCCCACGGCAGTGCGGTGGTGATTGACCAGATGCGGGAGCGGAAGAGGAAGGACAAATCCGGCCATCTGGAAAATATCATAGATATTGACGCTACCATCATCTGCGAGAGGGATTCCCACAAGGGAATCATCATCGGGAAACAGGGTGCCATGTTAAAGAAAATCGGCAGCCAGGCCAGAAGGGATATGGAAAATCTCCTAGACTGCAAGGTGAATCTCAAACTCTGGGTGAAGGTGAAGAAAGAGTGGCGGGACAGCGATTATTTAATGAAAAATTTTGGCTACCGCCAGGAAGATTATTGATGAATGCGCCCTGTCAGCGTTACTGTTTAGCACTGCTATGTAACTATG
>CATKZA010000113.1 GCA_949841235.1 uncultured Clostridiaceae bacterium | reverse complement strand
CTTTTCCTAGATATTTTTGCCATAATATGCTACACTGTAATATAGGGTTAATGTACGGCTCAAATAACAGGAGAAGCGCTATGACGAAAAAAATCAAAAAAATATGGAAAAGATATCTGGGGATAATTTTCATGCTGTTGCTTGTCATATTGGGTATGCTGTCTTTTTATCGGGATGTGACGGGCAATGCGGCGGATATGGAAGAGGATAATCTCACAGATGATGCGGCGATATACACCACCTATGTGGATGATATGCTGCAGGCAAAACTGGAACGGCTAAAAAGCATGGCGAAGGCCATGAGCCAGCCGGTACAGAGCGATATAGCCAAGGCACAGCAGGTATTGAAGGAGAATAGGATAGGATTTGACGGATTGCTGGTGCTGAATCTGGAGGGGAAGCGGGAATTGGGAGACGAAGTTTTATTCAACCTGATACAGGATGAGATGATGGAGTCCCTGGTAAACGAAAGGCGTGCCCTTGTCTATAGGAATCTGGTGAAGGACGCAGAACTGAACCGCTATGCGGTGATGTGCACTCCCATTCAGGACAGGGGCCGGGTAGTGGCCATTATGGCGGGGGCAATCCGCATAGAAAGGCTCACGGAGATGATGGGTAAATGGAACGATACCCAGTCCGGCTGCGCATTTTTGATATCGGAGCAGGGGGAGTACCTCTCCGAGGGAAAGGAATTTGAGGAGATGGTTGGCGGGGAGGCGAATAATTTCTTTACTTACCTATCCAACTGCAAGATGCGGAAGAAATCCCCGTCTGTGGATGACGTGGAGCGTTATATGAAGAAACGGCATGCCGTGGCATTTCGCTATAAATATAATGGGGATAATTACATATGCAATGTTCAGCCATGCGTTTATGGAGGCTGGTATGCGGGATATCTTAAAATGGAGAAGGCGGTATACCGCCATGCCTTTACCATGAGCAGAGAAACTGTTATCTTTAGCGTCATTTCTATTGGATTCTGGCTGGCACTGATGGCATTCTTTGGGGTTTCTATTTACCGCAACGAGACTTTTAGGGAGCAGCAGGAACGGCAGGATATTCTGAACGACTTGGAAAAGGCTATTATTTTTGAATATAATTTCTTCCCGAAAGAATTGTGCTTTTATGGTGACGGGGAGAAGATGTTTGGTCAGGAATTGCGCACGTTATATGGGGAGGAGGTCTATGAAGTCTACGACTATATCCATCCGGATGACGTTTCTGTCAGGGGGAGGATTCACCGATTTTATGATGATGATGCCAGCATGTTTACTGCGGAGGTTAGGATTAAGAACAATAATGGATATGGCTGGTACCGAATTATTGGCAAACTGGTGAAGGATAAGAGGTTCGGCTCAAATCTGAAGTTTATTGGAAAAGTAGAAAATGCAGACCAGGAGATTGCCGAGGAGAAGAATCTGGTGGAGAGGGCAGAGAATGATCTGCTTACCGGCGTATTAAATAAGAAGACGATGGAGGAGAAGGTGACCCAGTGCCTGGCATCGATTAAGGATAACAATCACTGCATTTTCTTCATGGTTGATTTGGATAATTTTAAAAATGTGAATGACAAATTGGGACACATTTCAGGAGATAAGGCCATTGTGGATACGGCAGACCGGTTGAGGGAAGTATTTCCTAAGAATGCCTACGTCGGGCGGCTCGGGGGAGATGAATTTGCGGTGTGCGCTGTCTATGATGCATTTGACGAAGAGAGCATGCATGAGTACATAAAGAGAAAGGCGGAAAAGATCTGCGAGGTCAACCGCAGGACATACAGGAATGGAGAGACGGAGGTGAGCATTTCCAGCAGCGTGGGGATTGCCTTGGCACCGGATCAGGCTACGCAGTTCGAGGATTTGTATAAGAAGGCGGACAGTGCCTTGTACCAGTCGAAAAATGGCGGTAAGAACTGCTACCATTTGTACCAGGGATTATCATGGAATGTCATGTGCAGAGGAGCCGAAGTGATGGACGGTGCGCCCGCAAGGGCACCGATGGAGAGGAAGTATGGAGAGAAATATATCGTTTCATTTAGTGGCATTGGCGATGCTGCTGATTACACTTATTTTTTGCGGCTATAAGAATTGGATTCTAATAGCGAAAAACAAGATTTTTTTTGCCATGGCAATGATGGAGACCATTGCCCTCGAAATGAATATTCTCCTGTGCGCAATCTATGAATTTTCGGGATGGCATCTCCATTGGCTGAAAATGACGATTCAGGCGTTGTCCGGCATGTTTGCATTGATGGCTTTTTATGGGATATTTCAGTATAATCTCGCCATGACTGAAAATAATCTTGTCGGTAAGAAGTGGGGAGCCAGGCTTCTGGGGCTTTTGGTTGTACTGTGCATGTTGTTTTCGGTGCTTCCCTTTGCCATGCGTTTGGGAGGTGCTTCCCATGGTCAAGTGCAGGATTTCGCTGCAAAGGGCAGGGTGATGCAGGGCGGGGTCGTCGTTCTTTGTCTGGTGCTGGCTGGCGGCGTGCTGCTGCTATCCGGAAGGAAAATGAAAAGGCGGGAGTTTGTCGTTCTGTTTGGTTCGGATTTGCTTTTGTTTGCAGACGTGATACGGCAGATGAGGTCGCATTCGGATTATTTGACATCCTATTATTTCATGGCATTTGTGCTTGTGGTGTATTACATGCTGCTGCACAATCTTGACCGATACAAGGTTCTGGCCAGTGACTGCTTTGCCAGGGCGGGTTTCCGCACAGTGTTGCGTGAGAAGGAACTGTGCAGAGAAGACATCCGCTGTCTGGGCATTTGCATCAATAATATTGAGAGCATTACCAACTGCTGTTCTGAAAGCGAGATTGTGGAAATCCACAGGCAGATTGGTGACTTGCTGAAAAGGCATTGCGGAAGGCATCAGGTGTATCATATTCACAGTTTTGAGTATGTGGTGACCTGCAAGACTTCCGTGGACATAGTAAGCAAGCACCGGGAACTGGTGGAACTGATTCCGGCTTATATTCGCATAAATAATAAGAATGTATCTCTGTTCTGCGATTTCTATACCATTGATTTCAAGGATGCGGATTATCGCACGGGAAATTTCTTCGGCATTCTTACCAGCATGAGGAAATTGGCTATGGTATATATGGACAGAACGCATTTGCTGCGCTATAGCGATGACAGCAAGAGTGACATTGAGAAGGACATGGAGGCGATGCGGATTGTAAATGCATGCATTGCCACCCAAAATTTCTCTTTGCAGATCTATCCCATCCAGTCTAAGGATGACGAGGAGAAGTTCTGCTATGAGTTTGCTATTTGTGCCAAGTATGGGGATGGAGAAGTGATTTCTCAGGAATTGATTTGGGAGATGGCGGCACAGATGGGGTACCAGCGGGAAATGGGTCTGATTGTATTTGAATTGGTCTGCAAGTATATTATGCTGAATAGATTGAGGGATTCTGTCGTTGAGCGGATACATATGAATTTGGAGGGGACGCAGATATCCGGGGCGGAATTGGCTCGGGGATATATTGATCTTCTGGAGAAATATCAGATTCCGGGGGATTTTATCTGCATCGAGGTTACGGTGGAGCAGGATGTGGATTATGATGCCATGGAGGAGGCTTTTGTGCTGCTTCGGGAAAAAGGGGTTCGCATACTTCTAGATCAGTTCGGCGTCACTGTCTGCAACTTAAAGACAGTTCTGAATATGTCCTTTCACGGAGTGAAGATCAATCATCATATGGTAAATCTTTTCTGCAATGGCATTAGCGAGCAGCTGCTTTATATGCTTGACATGCTGAATACCAGCGGGTGGAAGATCATCTTGGATGGAGTGGATCAGGCGGAATACGTTCCGATGCTGAAAGATTTAGATTTTGCCTACATGCAGGGCCTGCTGTTCCAAAAGGATTTTGAAAAGAAGCACGGGCCGGTGATTTTCCGGGAGATAGGAGGTGCTGCCTATGAATAGCCTTTTCTGTTGCCAGATCGCGTCAGCAGGATTTTTTGCCGTGATTTTTTTTGCTGATACGTTAAAGAAGCATCTTCCGAATAGAAGGACGATTTTCTTCCAACTTTTTCTATGCTTCATGATGTTGAGTTCCGTGTTTGCCATATTTGCGGATTTGGGTCGAATGTACGGGGAACCGGGAAAATTGCATGAAGTGATTTATGGTACGTTCCTCTTTCTCCAACTGATTACCTGTCTGATGCTGCATTGCTATATCTTGTCGGTGGATTATCGATTACATTTTCGGCTGTCGGTGGACAGTGTGGCGGGATGGCGGGCCATGGGAGGTTGCTTTTTTCTGCTGATCGCTTCTGTGATGCTCCTTTCCTCGCCATGGACGCACTTGTGCTTTTATACCAATGACAGTGGCCTTATTGCTCGCACTCCTGCATTCTGGGGGGTGAATTTGATTCTGTTGGGGATGTTTCTGTATGACATTGGCGTGGTGTGGCTGCGATGCTTGAAGTTTTCCATGCGAAAGCGTATGATGTGCATGCTTCTAGTCGTGGATTTTATCGCCATGCTGGTGGCAGAGTTGTTCCGGATGCCGGGAACTTCCTTTTTCAAGGTGGCAACGCTGTTTTTTGCCTATATGTTCTATCTGTCGTTGCAGAGTCCCGATTTTTTCGTGGACAATGCTACGGGAACTTTTAATAGAAATGGCTTTTTTGAGATTTTTCAGGAGAGGCTGTCCTACGGAAAAGAAACTTCCTGCTTGATTATAAGGGTGCGGAATTACCAGGCTATGAACCAGATCTATGGCGGAGAAGTGTTGCGCAAGGTGCAGCGCAGGATTGCCGGGCTGCTGGTGGAGAAGTGCGGAAAGGGAGGAGTTTTCCATATCGGTTCCTCTACTTTTGCTATCATCAGCAAGTCTAGGGAAGGAACGCTGGCATTGTATGAGAAACTGAAGGAAATGCTTCCCCAGAACTGGGTATTGAAGAATCAAGTGGTAAATCAGGAATACAGTTTTTACGAGATTACTTATCCTCTGGATGGCGAGGATTTTGAGGAATTGGTTCAGCGGATACACTATGCCCGTTCCGATCATGAGAGTGTCCACAAATCAGGGGAACTGGTACACCTTCGCTCGGATGAGATGGAGAAGTCTGACGAGAAGAGGGAAGTGGCAAGCCTGGTGGAAGAGGCTATTATGGATGATAGCATAGAGTTGCATTTTCAGCCGATTTTTTCCTTTGCGATGGGGAGGATTACCTCTCTGGAGGTGTTGGCCAGGCTGAAAGATCGGAATCGGAAGTATATTAATCCGGAGTTCTTTATCCATGTGGCGGAAGAGAATCATACGATCATCCAGCTGGGGGAGCAGATTTTCCGCAAGGCATGCATCTTCGCCAGTTACAATCATATCTTCGACTATGGGATAGAGGATATCAATATCAACCTCAGCCCGGCTCAGTGCCGGTACGAGCATTTGACAGAGGATTTTGTGAGAATTGCTAATCAATATGGCATTCCGATGGAGAAGATGCATCTGGAAATTACGGAGAGCGAATTTACGGATAAGGATGCGGTGAGCAGGACGCTGGCGCGCCTGAAGGAAACAGGGGCGAAGGTTGCCTTGGATGACTTTGGCACGGGCAATTCTACCCTGTCAAATATCCTGGAGCTTCCGGTGGACTTCGTGAAGATTGATAAGAGTTTGGTGTGGTCCTTTGCCGAGGGGAAGAATCAGTTTCTGAATGATTTGATGCCTATGATTAAGGCGGAGGGCAAGAAGATTATTGCCGAGGGCATTGAGTCCCCTGATCATATAGATATTATTAAGAAGCTGCAGGGGGATTACCTTCAAGGATATTATTATTCCCGCCCTCTGCCGGAGAAAGAATTTCTGCGCTTTCTTGCTAAATTCAATAAGAAGGGGAAGGATGGCAAGGAGAAAGCGAGCAGTGACATCAAGGAAGCATTGGGATGATGCCATCCAAAGGCGAGGGGTTCCTTGCCAGCTGGGATGACGATGAAGTTCATTGCTTTGCTGGGTAAAGCGGCATGGCATATTGTGACAGATATGCAGATGGGGACATCATTCCTATCTGAATAATATATACAAAATAAAGGAAAGGAAAATGCATTCCGATGATTTTGATTATAGTGGATCAGCAGGGATGCAAGGGAAAGAGATGGAATTAAGTTACATGGAACTGAGAGAACAGATTTGCGATGTGTGCCACAAAATGTGGCAGCTGGGCTGGGTGGCCGCCAATGACGGCAATGTGTCCGCCAAATTGCCGGATGGGACGTTTCTGGCTACGCCTACGGGAATCAGCACGAGCTTTATCACGCCGGAGAAGCTGGTGCATATTGATGCGGAGGCAAATGTGCTGGATGGCCTGGAGGGATATCGACCTTCTTCTGAGATTAAGATGCATCTGAAATGCTATTCCGAGAGGGAGGA
>CATKZA010000112.1 GCA_949841235.1 uncultured Clostridiaceae bacterium | reverse complement strand
GCGGTATCTGGTGTCCGTGTCTGTCAATCCATGATACTTCTCCGGCAGAATCTGAAGGCTTTTAGATAATAAGGTAAGCTCTTCTGCGTGTACGGAAATCTCCCCCGTTTTCGTGGTAAACACCTTGCCCCTAATGCCATAAATGTCCCCCACATCCGCTTTCTTGAATATCTTGTAATCCTCCTCGCCCACAGAATCCCTGGCTACATAAACCTGAATGTTTCCCTGCAAGTCCTGGATATTGGCAAAGGAAGCCTTTCCCATCACCCGCTTAAACATCATGCGCCCGGCAATGGCAACCTCTTGATCTTCCAATGCATCATAATTCTCTTTAATTTCCATGGAATGATGGGACACATCATATTTTGTTATGGTAAAAGGGTCTTTCCCTTCCGTCTGCAAATTCTCTAACTTCTCTCTCCTGACCTTCAGAAGCTGGTTCACATCCTGCTCCTGCTGCGGTTTCTTCTGTCCTGCCACGTTCAAACGCTCCCTTCTATCTCGCAATGCCACTGCGACCTTCTGAATCTTCAATATCTTATTGCTTCCTATGCCATTGCGACCTTCTGAATATCCAAAATCTCATACTTAACCACATCGCCGGAGGGGACTTCCACTTCCACCACATCTCCCACCTTGGCACCAATCAGCGCCAAGCCTACCGGTGACTCGTTGGAGATTTTTCCATTGAGGCAGTCCACCTCCGTGGAACCCACGATCTTATACTCCATTTCCTCTTTAAATTCCAAATCCAGAAGCCTTACCTGGGAACCCACGTTAATGACATTCTCATCCACGTCCTCCTCTACCACTACCTCTGCATTTTTAAGAATTTTGTCAATCTCTTCGATGCGAAGTTCGATATCCCTCTGCTCATCCTTCGCTGCATCATACTCGGCATTCTCAGATAAATCGCCCTGCTCCCTGGCCTCCTTGATCTTAGCCGCCACTTCCCTGCGTTTATTAACTTTCAGATCCTGTAATTCATCCTCCAGTGCCTTCAAGCCTTCATAGGTCAAAATATTCTTCTTCTCAGCCATATGATTACCTCACTTTTCCCATAATTTCTGCATCCTGCAAATCCATCGCCATACCTCTGCCATAAAATGTTACGGCAAATAGGGGTATAACGAACATTTTTTCATTATACCCCATCTCCATCTTGCAGTCAACCGCCGTGAAAGCAACGCAAATCACAACATGACAATAGCATAACGCGCTGACATAACACTGCATAACGCTCAAAAACTAAAGCACCCCTTCGCTGGAATTGCGGCTCCCCGTCGCCTTGCTTCCATCCCTGCGGCTTGTCCGAAAGGGTGCCACCGGAATGCCATTCTTCCCGAAAAGCCCGATTTCCTGATAATTGGTCCAGCAGTATCTGGCATACTTAGGAGCCGGCACCTGCTTCGACCTCAGCACCAATTCATTTTCCCGTATCTCATAGCAGGCAGGATAATATGTCCGATCCGCTCCCGCAAGTTCCAAGCCCTTCACCTCTCCCCGCTCCACTATGCCATCCTGGCAGAAGGCAAAGGAAATCACCATGGCATCTCCCTCCGTCCAGCTCTTCTCATAGATCGGACCGAAAGCCTCCCCGGTACCGCAAAGGCCATATACCTGGCAGAACGCCTGCAATGCCAAGCGTTTGCCCACAATCTCCTTCCTGGTGGGGTGAATATTCCCATACTCCCCATTTTCCAATATCACGGCAATGCCAGTATTCTTTATGGTCTGGAAAGCCCGCATCTGCGCCTCCCGCATCAGGGGCCAGTTCTTATAGTCCGGCTCGCCCTCATTCTGGAAAATGGGAAGCTGCACCAGGAGGAAGGGAAGGCTCTCATCGTCCCAGTCATCCCGCCACTGGGATATCAACGCCCGCAGCAATTCATAATATGTCTCCGGCTTGTGGTCGTCCTCCTCCCCCTGATAGTACAAAAACCCCTTCAGCGTATAGGGGCATACCCTGGAGAGCATCATCTCATACAATCCATATGGGCGGAATTCCGAATAAGGTCCCATGGGCCCGGGATATTTGTTCTCCCCGAACAGACTGATGGCTTCGTCCCAAGTGGGGTGCTCGCAAGTCTCGTAGTAATGCCCCACGTTCTTTTCAAACTCCGTCTGATCGGCACTATATTCCTCCCGCTCTTTCAGGTACTCCTCAAACACCTGATTCTCCACGATGGCATCGTATTCCTTCACATAGGAGTCCGTCTTGCCACTCTCCAGCAGTTTCTCCCGGCTCATCCAGGCGGAAGCAGAAGTCCCGCCCCAGTTGCATCCGATGATTCCCACCGTAACCCCAAGTTTTCTGGAAACTTCTTTGGCATAATAGTAGGCAACCGCCGACCATGCCTTTGCGCTGTCCTGCCCCGGCAAGGCCCATGCGCTATTCTTCTCTTCCCGATCAAATTCCTCCCCGAAGAAAGCCTTTTTCGGCACTTGGTAATAACGCACATGTTCCCCGGCAATCCTCTCTAATTCCCTGTCTCCCTCGAAACTGTTCTGCAATTCCAGCTCCATATTGGACTGGCCTCCGGCGAGCCATATTTCTCCTACCATCACATCTTCAAAAACGATACTCTCCCCACCGCCAGTCACTTCCAGTCGATAAGGGCCTCCCGCAGGCATAGGCGGCAGTTTGGCCAAAAAGGTTCCCTCGGACACCTTTTCTGTAACCTTCCTGCCATATAGGCTGACAGTCACTTCCCCTCCATCGCATTCCCCCCACAGGGCCACTTCCTTCTCCCTCTGCAAAACCATATGGTCAGAAAAGACCGACGCTAATTTCAACATATGTAACCTCCTATTCTTCCGTTCTCTATTCCGAACATGCCGGCTCCGCCGGCACAAACAATCAGTGAGAAGAATGCCCGTTTTTGGCATTCTTCCGGTGTGTAACTTAGAAGTCTCTTAGCCTGCGTTTTTTGCTGGCTTAGAACTTTCTTTACACACTTTCTCCATTGTAATACATTTACTGCCAGATAAGAAGGTTTTTGCTAAAATTTCTAAAGATTTTCTGAAACGGTGCGTGCTACTCAGACAATGCTACGAGGCACATATTCATCGAAACCATGCAATTCTTATTTATTTGACTGTGAATAGCAACACCTAATCATTTCCTAAATATAAGAATCCGCCATTCTAACCTTGCAATCCCATTCCATTATAGATATACTAATATTAGCCTATGCAGTTGTTCACCTGCTTCTCAGAAAGGATTTATCCTCTGTGAATGACCGCATTTTATAAATAGGAAAGGATGGCATATCATATGAAAAAGAAAAATATTATCATCGGCGTAGTGGTGATTCTGGCGGTAATCGTCGGGCTCGTCATCTTCCGCATCTCCAGCCGGGTGACCATGTATAGTGACGAGCGCACCGTGGGAAACACCAGCTGCAACTTGCTCAATGGCGGGCTGGTCTGCCAAGTGGATGACACCATTTACTTCTCCAACCCATACGACGAGGGCAATATGTATCAAATGGATTCCGACCTAAGCCACATGAAGCGGCTGGTGAATGACAATGCAAGCTACATCAACGGGGCGGGAAAATACTTATTCTACACCAAGAGGAATGACCAGAAGACCATCGACTCCGATTCCTTCATGGCCATGAGGAGCACTGGGCTTTACCGTGTCAATGCCAAGACGAAAAATATCAGCTGCATCTATACGGAACCTACCCAGGTTGCCACGCTCTACGGCAACTATTTATACTACCAGCACTACGATCAGAAAAAGGGACTGGAACTGTACTCAGAAAAAATTGACGGCACGGAAGAAAAGATGCTGCTGCCGGAGGCCTGCGCTCCCTACGTCATCACGGACAGTTCCATCTACTACACCAGCCTTCCCTCCTCCAAGGCAGTGAAGAACGGGGAAGCCAGGGCAGACCACTCCATCCGCAGGATCAGCATCCATGGCGGGGAGCCGGAGACCGTCTTTGACGGAAATCTCACCGGGCTGTCCAGACAGGGAAATTACTTATATTTTATGGATATGAGCGACAATTATTCCCTCAAGCGGATTCCTATAGATGGCGGACAGCCGGAAACCCTTGTCTCTGACCGCATAGCCACCTACAACGTATCAGAAAACGGAGATGTGCTCTACTGCCAGATTGACAATCAGAAAAACAACGGGCTGTATGAGTTGAACATTTCCACCCATGACTTGAAGGAGATCGAATCCGGCAACTTCAATTACCTCCATCTCACCTCTGACTACCTCTTCTATGAGACCTATGATCAGAGCGAGATGTATGTGATGGAGCTGGCGACAGGAAAGCGGAGCAAGTTGCCATATAAGGATTGATCAGCCTTGGCATGCCTCTATTTGATAAAAAGGGGCAAAGTTTTTCTAGGCACGCAATGACCTCGCATTGCAAATCTCAAGCAGTTTCCTATACAATATAAAACGTCATCAACCACCAGTTCAAATGGTGTTTGATGACGTTTTATTTTTGTGCCATGATTTCTGGCATAAATCACTCTCATTTCCTATACATTTTTCCCATCTAACAGTGCCTGCCGAAGTTCCTGCACCCGCCTTCCGGACAAGGGATGCACCGCATAGGGCGCAATCTGGCACAGCGGCTCCAGCACGAACATGCGCCTCTCCATCTCGATATGAGGAATGCACAGATTTTCCCGCTGCACCACCTCCCGGCCATACAATAGGATATCCAAGTCAATGGTTCTGGGCCCCCAGTGGATTTTGCGCTCCCTCTTTAATTTCCCCTCAATGCCCTGGGTCAGTTCCAGCAGTTCCTCCGGAGAGCGCAAAGTAGAAATCTCTATAGCTCCGTTTAAAAAGTCATCCTGTTCCGTGTAACCCACCGGCTCTGTCTCGATCAGCTTGGAAACCTGCACCACCCTGGTCAATTCATCCTGCCTGAGATATTCCACGGCGGCATGTATCTGTCCCTCCCGGTCTCCCAGATTGGATCCCACGCCCAGATAGGCCTGATGCCACTCCCTGTGAATCTGTACGGACACCGTATCCAATGGCAGATGCACCGGAGCCCAGGGCTTTTCCACCTGCACCGTCACCCCCTGCACCATCTCAAAATGAAGCAGTACCTCCTTTGCCAAATGCCAGGCCAGCGCCTCCAAAAGCCGGAACACATGGCTCTCCGTCTCTGCCTTGAGCAGTTCCGACACCTGGGCATAATTGACTGAATCCTCCAGCCTGTCGCTCTTGCCCGCCCGCCTGGTGTCACAGAAGAGGGTGGCAGATATGACGAACTTCTGTCCCAGAGCATTCTCCTCCGGCAAAACCCCGTGCTTTCCAAATACCTCCAATCCCTTGATGCATATCTTATCCACGGTAATCCCTCCAATATCCGGGGCTCATAGTGCACCGGAGTATCATTTTCTTAGAAAGTTTCGGGTAATTCCTCCCCAACTTATATCCCGCCAGACGGAAGGCGCAATTCATCGCAAAATAAAATGCCTTGAGGAAGCGCATCCTCTTGCATAATGCAATCAGCGTATTCTTCGCAAAGCCCGCCCCCTCCTTCTCCGAGGAAATCTGCTCAAAGACTTCCCGGTACTGGGTCTGGGAAACCCCCAGGTCGAAATTACGGTGAAACTGCTGCATGCAAGTATAGGAATGTGAATGCACCACTTTGGCATCTGCGGCATAGCACACTCCATACCCTGCCTGAATCACCCGAAACGCCATAATCATATCCTCATTGAATATGGTAGGATGCACGAATCCTCCCAGCCGTTCATACAGCTTCCTGTCATATATGGCGCACACGTCAGAGCAGAAATAAGTCTTAATCCCCAGCCGCTCCACATCCGCCTTCCTCTGGATTCTCCCCTCCGGAGGGTAATTGTGGAGCCTGGCCATCTTTTCCAGAATGTCCGCCCCCTCCCTGGCCAGCTGTCTGCCATAGGCAATGCCAATCCTCTCGCCGGAAAAGCCTTGGAGCAGTTTTTCAATCAGCCGGTCATCTGCGGGCATGGCATCCTGGGTCATAAAGAGAATGTAGTCTGCCAGAGATTGCTTTGCGCCCCGGTCTCTGGTTGCGCCGTGGTCAAACTCCGACTTCTTGACGGGGAATGCTTGGATTTGCGTCTCCTCCACGCCACTCTTCCCATGTCCCGAAACTGCCTGTCCCCGGGAGACCGCCATCTGGGAAACATCCAAAAGCCGCTCCCCCTCCTCCAATGTCTGCATCAGCAAAATGCGGGCAGGAGGCACCGTCTGCTCCAGCAAACGCCCAATCAAGCCGGAAAATTCCTTCCCCGGCTTATAAATTGGAATAATCACATCCACCATCTTTTTCTCCATCTCTCATTACCTCGCTTCATACAGCTATCCGCACCCTGACCATGCTTCTTTATAATGCTTCTCTATCTTTCCAAACACTA
>CATKZA010000111.1 GCA_949841235.1 uncultured Clostridiaceae bacterium | reverse complement strand
TTCAGCGGCGGCAAAGACAGCGGCGTCTTGCTGAACCTGCTCTTAGATTTCAAGCGAAAATATTATCCTGACCGCAGGATAGGAGTATTTCATCAAGATTTTGAAGCGCAGTACACCGTGACAACAGAATACATCACAAAGACATTTCAATCCCTGGAGGGGGAATGCGACCTGTACTGGGTCTGCCTGCCCATGGCAACCAGAACGGCCCTGAGCAGCTATGAGATGTACTGGTATCCCTGGGATGACCGCAAGGAAGAGTCCTGGGTGCGGCCCAGGCCGGACTATCCCTATGTCATCACCATGGACAATCCCTTTCGCCACTATCATTACCGCATGCATCAGGAAGATCTGGCAAAACAATTCAGCCGCTTTTACAAGGAAGGGCACGGAGACAGAAAAACCGTCTGCCTGCTAGGCATCCGCGCAGACGAATCCATGCAGAGATACAGCGGATTTGTGAACAGGAAATATGGCTACAAGGGACAATGCTGGATCTCAAAGCAGTTCAAAGACATATGGTGCGCCTCGCCACTCTACGACTGGTCAAATCAGGACGTATGGGTCGCAAACTACCAGTTCCAATACGAATACAACCGCCTCTATGACCTGTATTATAAGGCCGGACTAAAGATTGACCAGATGAGGGTCGCCTCTCCTTTTAACGACTATTCCAAGGACTCCCTGAATCTGTACCGGGTCATTGACCCGGAAATCTGGACCAAGCTGGTAGGACGGGTTCACGGGGCCAATTTTGGATGCATTTACGGAAGGACAAAGGCCATGGGATATCGGAACATCACCCTTCCCGAAGGCCATACCTGGAAATCCTACACCCACTTCCTTCTGGATACTCTCCCGGTCAGGCTTCGGAATAACTATGTGAAGAAATTCAACTCTTCCATGAAATTCTGGCACGATACCGGCGGCGGACTGGAGGAAGAAGTGATACAGGAATTGACCGACCACGGATACCATATCCGCAGAAACGGCGTATCCAACTATACGCTGATGAAGAATTCCCGCATCGTATTCGTGGGTCCCATCCCCGATGATACAGATGACATTAAGTCCACAAAAGATATTCCCAGCTGGAAGAGAATGTGCTACTGCATTCTGAAAAATGACCATATCTGCCGCTTCATGGGATTCAGCATGACGAAGCAGGAGAGATTGAGGACAGAAAAAATCAAAGAAAAATATGGAGAGATGATTTATGACAAAAAAAGAATTTAAAAGCCCCGTTTACGATATCATTGCCGTGCCCTTCGAGAAAATCCAACCCAATACATACAATCCCAACAATGTGGCTCCCCCGGAAATGAAACTGCTCTACGACAGCATCCGGGAAGATGGCTATACCATGCCCATCGTCTGCTACTACTCCCAGGAAGAGGACATCTACACCGTGGTGGACGGATTCCACCGCTGGCGCATCATGAAAGAATATCCCGATATCTATGAGCGGGAACAGGGAATGATGCCGGTATCCGTCATCGACAAGCCCCTCTCCGGCCGCATGGCCAGCACCGTCCGCCACAACAGGGCAAGAGGCTCCCACGATGTAGACCTTATGAGCAATATCGTGCAGGAACTCCACGAGCTGGGCAGGAGCGATGCCTGGATTGCAAAGCATCTGGGCATGGACCGGGATGAAATCCTGCGACTAAAGCAGATTACCGGCCTGGCATCCCTATTCAAGGACGTGAATTTCGGCCAGGCATGGCAGCCTGCCGAGAAAGAGGGCGAGGAATAAAAGCATGCACCACTGCGCAGTTCATCCGAGCTGCAAAGCGTCCACGAGATAGAAATCCATGCTCTTTTCTGCGTCAAAGTAGCCACAGCGAAATAAATTCATTGTTGTCAGATAGTGTAATTCTCTCCGAAATGTGCTATAATGTGATGCCAGATTGTTACTATTTTTCACGGCTTCGCCGCTCATAGCAACAAAAACGCATTAAAAATACGAACAAATTCATAGAAAACAGGAGACAGCGATGAAAACACTATATCTTCATATCGGCACGCCGAAGACGGGGACATCCACGATTCAGTATTTTTGCCGCAAGAACGAGGCCTTTCTGCTACAGCAGGGCTTGTGCTACCCAGATCTGGGATTTCGGTTTCCGGGAATCGGCCAGAACCGCAACGCCTATTTTTTGTCCCATAAAATCTACGATGCGCAGAAAAACAGATTGTTCCAGGAGGAGGCCAGAGAGCGGGAAGTCGGGTTTAAAAAGCTGGAAAAGCTATTCGCCAGGCAAGACTGCATAGTGATCTCCGATGAGCATTTGTGGAATGAGAAAGAAATCGACGAAACACGTCTCCGGAACATAAAGGAGCGCATGGCAGAGGTCGGCGTGACGGTAAAGGCCATAGTCTATCTGCGCCCCCAGGATCAGGTAATCCAGTCCTACTGGGCCCAGCAGGTAAAGGAGGGCATGCGGCTTTCTTTCTCCCAGTACATCCAACAGGAAAAATACCGCTACTTCCAACTGGATTATGAAAAAAGGCTCCAGGTATTTTCCCATGCCCTTGGCAGAGAAAATATCATTGTGCGATGTTATGAAAAGGGGCAGTATCAGGGGGCAGAACAGACCATCCTGTCCGACTTCCTGCATATTTTCCATATCCCATTATCCGAGGAATGCAAGGACAGCGACGTGCTTCAAAATACCAGCCTTCGAGGCATCTATCTGGAGGCAAAGCGTCTGCTGAACCAGAATCCAGCCTTCTGCACGAAGCAGAATTTTGTGGTAAAGCGTCTTCTTGCAATACAGGAATCCCGCAAGGGAAACTCTCTCCATGGAGCGGCGAACTATTTCTCCAAAGAGGAGCGGCAGCAATGCACGCTGGAATACGCCAAATCAAACGAGGCGATTGCCAGAGAATTTCTGGGAAGAAGGGACGGAACATTATTTTACGACAAACCCGATTTCAGGGAGGCTGAAAATACCCTATCCCTGCAAGATATGGCAGATCTCTGCGGCGAAGTCATCGCCATGCAGGAGCAGGAAATCAATGCGCTGAAACGGCGGCTGGAGGGAAAGACGCTGCGTGGCAAGTTGAAATGGATCTACCATAAAATACGTGGAAACTAGTGTACTATCCTTTTTTCCTTTGACTTCTCCTTGGCGGCAGCTATTTGATCGCTAAGGAGTTTTTCGTCTCTTTAACCAAACCACACAACCAACCAATAAAAAAACGATTGCCACTGACACAAAACCAATTAGAACAATATTTGTTCTTTTTGATTTCTGCGTATTGGGTGACGAATACTCCGCCGAAAGCGGATTGATCAGCCATTTATGCATTTTCATATCATAAACTAGAGTTTTAGAAATCACACCGTCTTCTTCATATAAATAATATTTCCCCGAATCTGTTGCATCCCCTATCTCCGTTCCTGTATTGCAAAACCATTGCAGCGATATGTCCATATCCTCGTCTCTCTCTTGGTCAAGGGGAGTCATTGCGGAAATTTTATCAACCTCTTCTATCACCACTTCGTGACAAACGGAATAGCATTTTTTATAAAAATCGCCTTCCTTTTCTACAGATAGAAGTACATATCTACCTACAGAAGTTTTTTGTGCCGCCGTCGGATGATAGTATTTTATTTGCGATTCCTCAATTTCTCCACAAATCACCCTTAAAATGCTGAGATGCAAGATACTGTCATTCTCTATTTTTATTACTTTTCCAATGAACAATGCATCTTGCGGTTCTCTATTACTATAAATGCTAGAAATTGCATCTCCCGCCAATGCATGGCTATTGCTAAACCAAATCGCAGCAACAATAAATAAAATCCACCATTTATTTTTCATCTCCCGCCCCCTCCTATGTGGTATGTTCAGATTACTGCCTCCATCGTAACGATAAGCCTAGCCGCCAGAAACTTAGTTTATGATGTACTGGCACAAAACAAGGGACACCTCCTGATACGAAGCGTCCCTTGTCTATTCCTAAACTGACATGCCGATTACAGCGGCATCACCCTCTGTAATCATTCAAATTCAAATCTCTGTACCAGATCATTCAAAGACACTGTCTGGTTCGCCAACTGTTCCGATGTGGCGTAGGTCTCCTGAGATACTGCGGAGTTATCATTCACTCCCTGGGCAATCGCATCAATTCCCACCTGTATCTGCTGCATATTATCTGCCTGATCCACTGCATTCTCAGCCGACTTCTTAATCATTTTGTTGACTTCGCCCACAGCGGTCACCGACTCTTCCAGAGAAGTCATCACGCCATTGGCAATATCATTGCCCTTGTTGATCTCATCCATGGATACCCCGATCAGTTCTCTGGTCATGCTGGCAGCCTTGGAACTCTCCAGTGCCAGCTTGCCAATTTCGTCAGCCACCACTGCAAAGCCCTTTCCCAGCTCCCCTGCCCGGGCTGCCTCAATGGAAGCATTCAGGGAAAGCAGGTTTGTCTGCTCCGCAATCTCCTCAATGGTCTGAATGATTCCCACCACCTGCTGAGATGTCTCGCGAATCTCATTCATGGCTCCCATCATCATTTTCATCTTATCCTGATTCTGCTCCATCATATTGGTGACATATACCGTAGCCTTTGCCGACCGCTCCGCATCCTTGCGGCTCTCCTGCACCTGCTCCGTCACCGTAGTGGTAGTGTTGGCAAGTTCCTGCACGGAAACTGCCTGGGTCTGGGCACCCTCTGCAAGCATCTGGGAGGCATCCGCCAGTTCGGAAGCGCCCACGGAAACCTGCTTGGAACTCTCGCCAATATTCTTCATCACATTTGTCATGGAACTAGAGATATTGAGCAGGGCATCCTTTATTTTCTGGAATTCACCCACATAGTCATTCTTCAATTCTATGCTAAGCTGACCATCTGCAATCTTGTCCAGCACTTCGGAGGTCTCATCTATGTAAAGGATATACTCCTTCAGACGGGCAACCGTCTTCTTGATGGACTCTCCCAATTCCCCAATCTCGTCCTCGGATGTAATCTCCAGATGCACGTCCAAATCTCCATTAGCCAACTGCTGCGCCGTATGATTCAACTCCATAATCGGCTTTGACAGGCTGGCAGCACTCCTCTTGATGCTCAGGACAATCAGCAAGATGCCGATCAAGAATATAATAATCAAAGCCACGACCATTCCGAATACCAGATAATAATACTCCCAGAAAGGCATATTGCTTATGACGAGATACCCCGTATCTCCCACGGGCTCCGCCACGCCATACTTTGTCTTGCCGCTGGCCTTATATTTCAGAAATTCCTCTTTTCCCGCCTTTGCGGCATCCTTCACATTCTGCGAGATATCCACCTCTGTGATATTCTTCTGCAGCATGTCTTCCTGAGGATGATAGATCACTGTACCCTCTGAGGATAATAAAAACACATAGCCCTTGCTGCCTATTTTATATTTCCCCATGACATCCGTAAGATGATCCAAAGAAACATCCAGCCCCGCCACGCCGATGATATCCTTAGAGGAATCATCATATACCGGTGATACGGCACTGAGTATCGTCTGATTCGTAGCGGGATCCACGTAGGGTTCCGTCAGCACCGTATCCCCTGAATCCACGCAGTCCTGATACCAGACGCGCTGAGTAATGTCCCATCCATCAGCCTTTCCCGACGTGAAGCCATCTGACTGAGTCAGGGTACTGGAATCCATGTCCGCAATCCATGCCGCCATAATATTCCCCGAATCGGTGTCCACCACATTCAGCAGATTCTGCCGAACCGTATCCATCTTTTCCGCCTTCTGGATATCGTCCCCCGCCTTCGTCTCCGTCAGCACGTTCTTGATTTCCGGATTTACTGCCAGCTGGGCCGAAGCCTTGCTATACTGCTCAAAAAATCCCGCCAGCTGATTTGACGCTGCCACTGACTGCAATGTCAGTTCCGATTCCTTGGATGACACAATCACCCAGCGAACCATCAATATGGCAATGACTGCCACGATCAGGAAAACCAGCAGGACACTTCTTCCCACCTCAAATAGTATTTCATCTGCTATCCGTTTCTTAGATTTCCCCTTCATTTTTTTCATTTCTTTCCTTTCTCCCAAAAAAACATTTCCTCCTTTTCATAGTATAATATAGTTATTATACTCCTTTTAGAAAGGCAATACAAGAAAAATAAAAGGGAGTTCGACGAAAGATTGCAAGTTATCCTTCTTCTTTTTCCATATCCTCGAAAATATAGTCAAATACCGATGCCATCCCAACAAACTCGCACCCATAGAAATTTTTCCCATTCTCTGCCTGATCCTGGCGCAGAATGCGCACCACGCAGTTCAGAGATTCCCCCTTCTCCTTAAACTCCAGCCTGGCATTGAAATAATACCCGATGGGCAGCACGCTGTCCGTGGCAAATCCAATGCCGGATCTGGACAGATTCCGAACTTCAATGGGGGCGTGAAGGTTTTCCACCTTC
>CATKZA010000110.1 GCA_949841235.1 uncultured Clostridiaceae bacterium | reverse complement strand
CCGAAGGAATGTCCGGTGTGCCACCAGCCCGGATCCAAATTCAGGGAGGTGTCTGGAGAATCGGGGGAGGAAAAGGGGCATCCGGAGATTTCCCTGAAAGAGGACGATGGGGAATTGGCCTATGATCAGAATTATTACAGAGTGGATACGTCCTGTAGGTATATGGAGGAAATCCACCGCATGGCAGTGACGGGAAAATCTGTGGGAGGCTCTATGGGCACGAAGATGGCCATGCCGGATTGGGATGATATTCTCCTTCTGGGCGCCCAGTTAAACCCGCCTCCGCTGAATGACCACGATCCTGTCACCACGATGACAGTGATCGGCAAGAATGCCAAGCGGCCCATGGTGCTTGACAGCCCGGTGTACATATCCCACATGTCTTTCGGAGCGCTGTCCAGGGAGATAAAGGTGGCGCTGTCCAAAGGCTCGGCCATGGCAAAGACTGCCATGTGCAGTGGGGAGGGCGGCATTCTGCCGGAGGAAAGGGCAGCCGCCTACAAGTATATTTTTGAATATATCCCCAATAAATATAGCGTCACGGATGAAAATCTCCGAGGGGCAGATGCCATTGAAATCAAAATCGGCCAGGGGACGAAGCCGGGGATGGGAGGCCATTTGCCGGGAGAGAAGGTGACGGAGGAAATCGCTGCCCTTCGGGGGAGAAATCCCGGGGAGGATATTCAGAGTCCTAGCAAATTTGAGGAGATCAACAGCAGGGAAGACCTGCGGGAGATGGTTTCCATGCTGCGCAGAAGGTCGGACGGCAGGCCTATCGGCATAAAGATTGCCGCAGGTCGGATAGAGCGGGATTTGGAATTTTGTGTCTTTGCAGAGCCGGACTTTATCACCATTGACGGCAGGGGCGGTGCTACGGGTTCCAGCCCCCTGATGCTTCGGGAGGCCACTTCGGTTCCCACGATTTATGCCTTGCGCCGGGCAAGGAAATATCTGGATGCTGTCCATTCGGACATTTCCTTGGTGATTACCGGGGGATTGCGGGTATCCTCAGATTTTGCCAAGGCTCTTGCCATGGGGGCGGACGCTGTAGCTATTGCCTCTGCGGCGTTAATCGCAGCGGCATGCCAGCAATACCGCATCTGCGGTTCGGGAAATTGTCCCGTGGGGATTGCGACTCAGGAGCCGGAACTGCGCGCCAGGCTAAAGGTGGATGCCGCCGCAAGGCGGGTGGCGAATTTTCTCAATGTCTCCAGGGATGAGCTGAAGATGTTTGCCAGAATTACGGGGCATGGCTCTGTCCATGACCTGAGCATTTCGGATTTGGTGACCATCAGCAGGGAGATTTCGGAATACACGGACATTCCCCATGCATGAGATGGCCGCCAGAGCAATGCTGCAAATGCGCACCGAAGAAAACGGGAAAAAACAGAATATTCCTCGATAGTTCAGTCGGTAGACTGCATATGAAAAGGGGAAGATTAGGACATCAGTGCGCTGGTGTCCTTTTTCTCTTCCTATATATAGTAAAAAGTCTGTTAAAAATGATTCTAATTGGGTATATTTTCATTGGGAAAGGAGCAACATGGAATATATAGATATTTTATTGAAATACACGGTGGAGGGGGCGATTCTCCTCTTTGAGTTTATCGGAGTAGGGGTACTCGTTGCCTCTGGCGTGAGAGGATTCCTGTGCTACGTCAGGAAAAATCCCGATACCCGCCTAATCTTAGCAAAGGGAATGGCCATGGGGCTGGAATTTAAGCTGGGAAGCGAGATTCTGCGGACGGTGGTGGTACGGGAATGGGAGGAATTGGGGGTGGTGGCAGGGATTATTGTACTGCGCGCGGCTCTGACATTTCTAATCCACTGGGAAATCCGCCAGGAGGAAAAAAATAGTTGCAGTACTTGCAATAGAAGTGAAAAGGGGTGATTGATTGATCGACAACAATGCCATGTTCAAACTGGGGTATGGGCTTTATCTTCTGACTGCCAAGGGGGCGCAGGACAATGGCTGCATCATTAACACTGGAATGCAGGTGACGGCGGAGCCTAATCGGGTGCTGGTGGGGGTGAATAAGCAGAATCTCACCCACGATATCATCCAGTATACGAAGGAGTTTAATTTGTCCGTGCTGACGGAGGCATGTCCCTTTGAGGTGTATCAGCATTTTGGCTATCAGAGCGGAAAGAAAGTGGACAAGTTTGCCGATTACAAGAACTGCAAGCGGTCTGACAATGGAATCTATTACATCACCGAGGGAGCCAATGCATACCTTTCCGGCAGGGTATGTGATTTGATTGACTGCGGCAGCCACACATTATTTCTAGCTGACGTGACGGCCGCTCAGGTGCTGGGCGGGGAAAATTCCGTGACCTATGATTATTATCAGAAACATGTGAAGCCGAAACCGGAAAAAACTGACAAAACCGGCTTTCGTTGCAAGGTGTGCGGCTATATCTATGAGGGGGAAGAACTTCCGCCGGATTATATCTGTCCTCTGTGCAAGCATGGAGCGCAGGATTTTGAGAAAATATAGGCAAGTGCCGGGAGAGAAGGGGTGATGAGATGGCATGTCAGGTGGAACTGCCTGTGAAAAATGAAAATGGTTATTATGAAATTCGCTTGGAGAGCATCGGGGGATTGGGAGCAAATCTCTGCGGAAAAATGCTGGGGGAGCTGGGGGCAAATCTGCTGGGCTTGAATGCTGCCAGTTTCTCTAGTTATGGTTCGGAGAAGAGGGGTTCCCCGGTAAAGGCCTTTATACGGTTCAGCCACAGGGATCGGGAGATAGGCATCAATTCCCCGGTGGAAAATCCCCATATCCTGGGGCTGTTCCATGAGGCGATGATCGGGAAAGGAGAGGTGACGGCGGGGGTCACGGAGGATACGAAGATTATTATCAATACCGATGCGCCCCCGGAAGAAATTCGCCATAGGCTCAGGCTGTATGCGGGAACTGTCTATTGCGTGGATGCCCTGAAAATCGCCATGGAGTCTAAGACCAGAGTCAATATGGTCATGCTGGGAGCCATTGCGAAGGTGTCTGGCTTCATTCCCTTAGAGGCGGCTGGCGACATTGCTAGGGAGACCATCGGAAAGAAATATCCCGCTCTGTTTGAGGCCAATCTGACGGGAATCAGGCGGGGCTATGAGGAACTTTCGGGACAGCATTTTCCACCGTCAGATTACGAGTATGTCCCCTATCGGGAGGTTCGGAGCGAATGGGGCTATGCCAATGCACCCATTGGCGGGGTGAACCCATGTTTTGGCTCTACGGTATCCAATGATTTGTCGCCGTCCAGAGAGGGGTATATTCCGCTATTTATCAAGGAACGCTGTATCAACTGCGGCCTGTGCGACACCACCTGCCCGGATATGGTATTTCAATTTGCCAGGGGGGAATATCAGGGAAAAGAGGCCATGGTGAATCTGGGATTAGATTACCGCCATTGCAAGGGATGCCTGCGGTGCGTGGAGGTCTGTCCCACCAAGGCCCTTGTCTCAGGGGTGGAGCGGGAGCATCCCGCACCGGAGTTTGCCCTTAGGAATCAGGATTTGCTTCCGAAATCCATGGAATATGAGGAAGTGGGGGCAAATTCCTATGTGACCAGCGAATCCTATATGACGGAGAAAGTGTGATAAGAATTTCTAAATTGCTCACGCCAGTGGGCGTTTCGCCAAGGAACTGCAAGCAGTTCCTTTGAAATTCTAAGTATCACACTGGAAGAACGCAAAAACAGCGTTCTTCTCACAGATTGTTTGTGCCAGCACAGAGAAGCTGGGCTTCGTGGCTGGCATGACTGGAAGTGTGAAAAATAAATAGAAGTGAGGATTAACATGGAGCAGCAGAGAGATTTATTTGAGAGTGGGAATGAGCTGGCGGCCTATGCGGCAAAGCAGATCAATTATCATGTGATGGGGTATTATCCCATCACCCCCTCCACCCAGATTGCAGAGTTTCTGGATCAGATGAAGGCGGACGGGGAGCATGATATTTCTCTGATTGCGGCGGAGGGGGAACACAGTGCGGCAGGGATTTGCTACGGCGCATCCGCCGGGGGCGGCAGGGTGTTTAATGCCACCAGCGCCAACGGCCTTCTGTATGCCATAGAGCAGTTTCCGGTGCAGTCCGGCACCCGGTTTCCCATGGTGATGAATGTGGCTTGCAGGACGGTGTCCGGCCCCTTATGCATCAAGGGTGACCACAGCGATATCATGTATGCCCTGAATACCGGATGGCTGATTCTTTTTGCAAACACGCCCCAGGAGGTCTATGATTTCAATATCTGCGCCCTCAGGCTGGCGGAGAGGGTGAGCCTTCCCATTATCGTAGGGTTTGATGGCTTTTTCACCAGCCACCAGAAGAGGAATAGCAGGGTCTTCGCATCGGACGAGACGGTGAAAAATTTTGTGGGGACGTATGATGCGGAATATTCTGCCCTGGATCTGGAGCATCCCGTGTCCATTGGCGCTTACATGAATGAGCCTGATATTCTGAACAATAAATATCAGCTTCATCTGGCCATGGAGCAGGCATTGGAAGAACTGCCGGGGATCTTTGAGGAATACGGGGAACTGTCCGGCAGGGACTATGGGCTGGTGCAGGAATATCTGGCAGGGGATGCGGATGTGCTTCTCTTTATCTTAGGCTCTGCCTACCACACTGCGAAAGTGGCGGTGGACAAGCTTCGGAAGGAAGGGAAGAAGGTGGGGGTGTTTACCACGAAGCTTTTGCGTCCCTATCCCGGAAAGGCATTGCATGACATCTGCAAGCATGCGGAAACCATTATCGTGGCGGATCGGCAGGACAGCTACGGTGCCGGGGGCGGCAATTTATCCTTGGAATTAAAGGCCATGCTTCAGGAATGGAAGGTGTCTTGTCGGGTGATTTCCCGGATTTATGGATTGGGAGGAAGGGACTTTTACGAGGGGGATGCCAGGGAACTACTGCTTTTGGGGTATCAGGATGAAGTGAAAGTATTTGATTATACGGGCATCTATCCGGGGAATCTCTCCTTGGAGGAAAAGGAGTATTTTGCCCCGATTTCCAAGGAGAGAGCCACGCCGGGATGTACCGTCGGGGAACTGGTTCCCCGGGCCGGGGAGGGAGAGGGCGCAGAGGGAGCGCTGACACCCATATGCGATCGGGTGGAAGTAAAAGGCGGGATGGTAAACCAGGTGACCGCCATGCCCAAGCGGCTGGCTCCCGGCCATGGGGCATGTCCCGGATGCGGCATTCCGGTGAATGTGAATCTGCTTCTGAAGGGCATTGAGGGAAATGTGGTTCTCCTGTTCCAGACGGGCTGTGGCATGGTGGTCACCACTGCCTACCCAAAGACTTCCTTTCGGATTCCCTATATCCACAACCTCTTTCAGAATGGGGCCGCCACCCTGTCGGGACTAGTGGAGGTGTTCCACCAGAGGCAGAGGAGGGGAGAGTACCCCAAAGGGGAAATCACCTTTATCATGGTCAGCGGTGATGGGGGGATGGATATTGGCATGGGATCTGCCCTGGGGACGGCCATTCGGAATGAGCGGCTGATTCTCTTTGAATATGATAACGGGGGATATATGAATACGGGATACCAGCTGTCCTACTCCACCCCCAAGGGAGCCAAGAGTGCCACTTCCCACATTGGAAAGGAACAGTACGGAAAGCAATTTTTCCACAAGGATTCCCCCATGCTCATGGCGGCCACCAATCTGCCCTACGTGGCCACGGTGGCGGAATCAAATCCCGCTGATTTCATCAAAAAGGCCGCCAAGGCCAAGGTTTATGCAAACGAAAGAGGAACCGCCTATATTAAAGCATTGTCCGCCTGTCCGCTGAACTGGAACGACAAGCCTAATACGGAGCGAAAGGTGATTGCAGCGGCGGTGGATAGCTGTTATTTCCCCCTCTTTGAGATAGAGAATGGCATCACCACGCTGAGCTATGATCCGGAAAAGGCGGGGAAGAAGATTCCCGTGCTTGATTTTCTGTCCATGATGGGTCGGACGAAGCATCTGGCAAAGGAGCAGTACCGGCAGGTGGCAGAGGATATCCAAGGCGAGGTGGACAGAAGGTGGGGGCGGCTGAAAGCCCGGGCGGAGCATCCCCTGCTATAAATTTTGTACTAGGATTCGCTGGAAATAGAGAGCATTTTCTGGAGATAGCGGGCAAAGCCCTCCTGACCTTTAAGGTTCAGGTGGGTTCCATCCTGATAGAACCAGCCGGGATGCTTTTTTCCCTCCTGGGACCAGGGAATCAGATGGACATTGGGGTTCTTCTTTACCAGCTGATGGATGGTGCGGTTCACCTCTTTCTGAATGTCCAGTTTTTCCCCATAGGCATCAATCCAGTAGATGGTTCTGTCTTCTCCCAGATAGTCAATGAGTTCCTGCCCCGTGGCAGAGTTGAAAGTTCCGTTGGTGCCTAGGGAGACTAGGACGATATTCCCCAGTCTTCCCTTCCTTTTCAGCTTTTTGGCAATC
>CATKZA010000109.1 GCA_949841235.1 uncultured Clostridiaceae bacterium | reverse complement strand
CCTGCCGCCCTCTTCTTTTCCAGATAATAATCATACCTCTCCCTCAAGTATTCCTCTGCCTGAGAAGGGGTATACACCCCATCTACCTTCTCAATCTCCCGCAGAGTCTTTTTGTCATACCGCACAGGATAGAAATACGCAAGAAAAGGGCATACCAACCCACTGTTTCGGATTATATCATATTTCTCATAACTTTCCAAATGCTTTCGGGGATTATAGAAAAAAATTCTCTTCCCTCCGGCAGAAATGGCATAAACCGTCCTGCTCCTGCCGGTATGCACCGTCTTCTCATACCGCATATTCACGGCATCGCTGTATTTCTCCTCGGAGCGCACAACCACGTCCCCTTCCGCCTGCACGTACCGCTTCTCCAGCAGCTCATCCCCATCCCCCCGGATGGCCACGCCGCCGGAAATCAGCACGGCTCCCTTCTTCACCTTCTTTCCCGCCTTTACCTTTGCCGTCCCCCTTCTCGTCACGATGGATACTACCCGTCCTGCATCCCCCGCAATCAGATTCCGCTTTTTCTGCTTCTTCTCTTTCTCCACCAAAAGAACTTCCCGAACATGCACATATAATTTGCTGCCCTTCCGCTCCACATTTGCCCAGCCCACGTCCTCATACTTTTTCCTCAGTTTCTCCTCAATCCAGCTGCACCGCAGATCCTTTGCCGCCATGCCTCCATACACCTGGATGGTGGCCAGGTATTTCACAATGCTCTCCTTGCTGTGGTAGGACTGCCCCTCCACGGAAATTCCCCAGATTCTGGTGGAATACAGAACCATCAGGCAGCAAAATGCAAGAATGCCGCACCAGAAGCTGCCCCGCTTCCTCATGGAATGCAGAATGAAAGGCAGTCCATGCCGTCCCACCACCAAAAGCCGCACCCTGCACTTTCTGGCAATAGGGCGCAGCCGATAAAAATCCCGCAGACGGATGCAGAAATACACCCTGCCTTTGGCACTGCGAATCTGCCAGAGCACCATCCCCCTGTTTCGGCACAAATTAATAAACCGCTCCGACGAAATCCCCGTGAGGCAGACCTCAAGCGTCCCCCCCAGCCATCCAAATATTCTATGTACCATAAAATCCTCATTTCTTCAAAGCGAACAAATTTCGCCTTTGTTTTGTTGCGCACTCTAATGATATTCTATGCCGCAGATGTCCCCGATTATACACATACTGTCATCCCGGTAATAAGCAATGACTAAATTCTTCCCCGTCACTTGAATTTTCCCCACCTTGGTCTGCACCCTGATCACATTCTCCGTATATTCTATAATGCTTCGATAATTCTCAATATTGCACCGTCCCCGCCCATATCCTGTAATGATAGGCTCTCCCGCCAGAACATCCTCCGAAATCTTCATCTTCCGGGAGATGACCCTGGCAATCTTCGGCTCCCCGTCGGCTGGCCTGCAGTCTGCCTTCTTGCTATGCCTGTGCTTTGTCGGCCGTACAGATAAGGACTCTCTCACAAAATCGCTCCATTTCCCATGCCATTCCAGAATAGCACATCAGATGTTACTATTCACAACAACCATCGGAAATCCTCGTGGTACTCTCCGATGTTGCCCTCCACAGTAGCTTTGCGATACGCTATCCTAGCATTCCTTGATTTATTGTATGCCATTATTAGGAAAATGTGCTATAATGTTTACTATATCAGTCCAGTACCAAGCGGCAGCGCAGCCGTCAAGCTTGCTTGTAAGGATGGGCTGTTTGGTACGACAACAGGCATGAGCAAGTAGGGCGATCGCATAATCCTCCTAAAATTAAAGAAAGATTGGAGTTCGTATGGCAAACAAATATAGCAAGGAAATATTAAACCTTCTCAGAAGCATTCAGAATATCGACTACGTGTCGCCGGAAGAGATTCCCGACATAGATTTATACATGGATCAGATTACCACGTTTATGGACGAGCATCTGGCATCCTCCAAGCGGTTCGAGGAGGACAAGATTCTCACGAAGACGATGATCAACAATTACACCAAGAATGCATTGCTCCCTCCCTCCAAAAAAAAGAAATACACCAAGGAGCATATGATCCTGTTAATTTTCATTTATTATTTTAAGAACTTCCTGACCATCAACGATATCAAATGCATCCTAAATCCCATCAGCGACACCTTTTTTAACAATAAAGACGGGCTGAATCTGGATGACGTATACAAGGAAATCTTCGATATCCAGCTGGGCAACATCGACTCCCAGGTGCGGGACGTGATTCGCAAGTTGAAAAAATCCGGGGAAGCCTTCCAGGAAATAGAGAACGGAGAAGAGAGAAAGCGGCTCACGGATTTTGCCTTCATCAGCATGCTGAGTTTCGATATCTGGGTGAAGAAAACCATTATCGAAAACATGATTGACAACACCTTGGGGAAGAAGAAGGGATGAAAAGGTGCGAAGCCTTTCTGCCGACAGCAAAGAACGCCATCTGAGAAAAGTTGTGCTTCCTGCCTGTCAGATATCCAGTTCCAACTGCACTTCCTCCTCCGCCTCCAACTTGAAGTCCTCGATCTTCTCCGGATTCACCACCGGCAAATCCTCCAGAGATTCAATGCCGAAATTCCGCAGAAAATCCTCCGTAGTGGCAAAGAGAATCGGCCGCCCCGGCGCATCCAGCCGCCCCGCCTCGCACACCAGCTGGTACTCCACCAGCTTGTTCACCGGATGGTCTGACTTCACCCCGCGGATATGCTCAATCTCCTGCTTGGTCACCGGCTGCTTATAGGCGATGATGGACAGAGTTTCCAACAGCACATCCGTCAGCACATGCTTCTTCGGCACATGGGCAATCTTATTGATGGCCTCATACATAGATGCCTTCGTACACATCTGGAAAGCCCCGTCCAGTTCGATAATCTGAATCCCCCGATCCTCCGAGGCATAATTGTCCATCATGCTGCGGATCACCCGGCGGCAGGTATCCTCATCCTGCTCCGTCGCCGCCGCCAGCCGCTCCAACTCCACGGCCTCTCCCATGGTAAATAAAATCGCCTCAATCACTGCTTCCAATTCCGCTAACTTCATTCTCTTCCCCATTTCTGCTTCACTTAGCTCATCGAATTTTGCTCTTCGCTATTAACCCTGCCGCCCAAGCATGCCATCCTTAAGCGACCGTAAATAGCAGTTTCAGATCCCCCGCATCACCCTGCGCTGCTGGGAACCACTTCCATTTCTTCCCCATCTTCATAGGTAATCCAGATATCGTCAAATATATTTTCCTGGACGATTTTCAACCTTCCCACCTTCATCAGTTCCAAAATCCCCAGAAAACTCACAATCACCATCATCTTGTCCGCCTGCTCCTCTAGCAGCTGGCGAAAGCGAAACTTCCGATGCTCCCTGGCATATCCCCTGATGTAATCCATCCGCTCCGTCAGCGTCACGGGCTCCTTCTGAATCTTGCCGAACTTGCTGCGGATGGGGTCAATCTTATCCACCTGCTTCTTCATCACGCTGTGGAATATCTTCTGTAGCCTTGTTAACGTCACATCCCCTAAAATCTCCGAGACATCAATCTCCTCCTGATAATTGGCAATCTCCTCCGGCAGGGTAGCCTTCTTGAATAGATGCTTGGAGGCATCCACCTGCAAATCCTTTAATTCCAGGGATGCATATTTATAAGTCTTATATTCCAGCAAACGCTCCACCAACTCCGCCCTGGGATCCTCTGGCTCTCCCTCCTCGTCCACCTCCATCGGAAGGAGCATCTTCGACTTGATCCGCAGGAGCATGGCAGCCATCAGCAGAAAATCACTCATCACGTCCATATCCTTGGTATCCATCCGGGAAATAATCTCCATGTACTGCCTGGTAATCTCCACGATGGGAATGTCAAAAATATCGATCTTATTCTTTTCAATCAAATGGAGCAGAAGATCCAGCGGACCGTCAAAGGCCTCCAATTTTACAGAAATACTCATTAACAGCCCTCCATTCCATAGATTTTCTCATAAACAGCCTCCCATTCCACAATCATAAGCACCACTCCTGTTCAATCCTGCTGAAATAGATACCGTTACATTATCCATGATACAATGAACGACAAAATAATTTGTCGCTCACCATGCTATTTGCGGCTTCGCCGCTCATGACAACCAAAATTCTTCTTCAATAGCAACATATTGCACTGCAATTTCACTACAAAATCAGATGAATCACCTTATAGCTTCCATAGTGAATAAGGTTCAGCAGCACTGCCAGGATAAAGATAAGTTTAATCACCCCATCCATCTTGATGATATTCAAGTATTTCTGGGAAGAGATGCCCGCAATGACCAGTCCCATGTCAAAAGTGGAAACGGGAAACAGGTTGGCAATGATCATGCCCAAGCTCAAAATGGCCAGATACTGAATCAGCAAGGCAATGCATTTCCTTCCCAGCCCCTGCCCGGACAGGGTGGTCATCCCCTGCACCCCCAGCACATGGCACCGAATGGCAAAAACACTGCCGCCAAAGCAGAGAAGAAGCACTAGGAATCCCGTGATTCCCAGTATCAGATTCGTCCTCTTCTTCTGTATGCGAAACATGAAGGGCCTGGAAAATGCCACGCTGCTGGTGACAGAAAGGAGGATTCCTACAGGGTCCACATAGCGGTATACTGCCCAAATGCTATGGGCAAATTTCCGCCGGGTTCCCTCCCTTTTCTGGATTGCCATATATGCCAGCGCCTTTGACAATTCATGCACAATCATCAAGAACGCCGCCGCCAAAGCGCAAATCCCCGCCTCCAATACAATCTCTTCCATACGCCCCTCCTTATCCTATTTATAATAATCGAACTGCAATTCGTACATCCTCACCGTATCCCCTTCCTCGATGCCCAGAGCTTCCAGTTCTTCCAGAATGCCGCTGGTGTGGAGGAATTTCTGGAAGAATTGAAATCCCTTTTCCGAGTCCAGATTGGTATAGCCCAGCATCCTCTCGATTCGCGGCCCCTCCACCACATACATGCCATCCTTTTCGTCAAAGGAAACCGTATACGGCTCGTCAGGATACTCCAAATCATCCAGTTCAAATTCCCGCTCATAGGTAATGGGCTCGTCAGGCAGTTCATCCAGCATCTTTCTCAGATGGTACAGCAACTCCTTCACCCCTTTCCCGCTCACCGCAGATATGGGAAATACCGGAATCCCCCGGGGTTCAAATTCCTCCCGCAGGAGGGTGATCACCGTCTCCTCCTCCGTGCCATAAAATACATCCGTCTTATTCGCCGCAATCACCTGGGGTCTGGATGCCAGTTCCGAGCTGTAATTCTCTAACTCCTCATTGATTACCTGAATATCGTTCAGAGGATCCCTTCCCTCCGTGGAGGCAGCATCCACCATATGGACAAATACCTTCGTCCGCTCAATATGGCGGAGAAATTCATGCCCCAGTCCCACGCCATCGCTGGCGCCCTCAATCAATCCGGGAATATCTGCAATGACAAAGCCATCCGCCCCCTCCAGATCCACCACGCCTAGCATGGGCTGCAAGGTAGTGAAATGATAATTTGCAATCTTCGGCTTCGCATTGCTGACCCTGGACAGAAAGGTGGATTTCCCCACATTCGGGAATCCTACCAGCCCCACATCCGCAATGGTCTTCAGCTCCAGAATGACATGCAGTTCCCTGCCGGGCTTGCCCGGCTGAGCATATTTGGGCACCTGCATGGTGGGCGTGGCATAGTGCATATTCCCCTTGCCCCCCCTGCCGCCTTTGAGAATGACCTCCCTGGTGCAGCCGTGGGACATGTCCACCACCACCTTGCCCGTCTCCTTCTCCCGGACAACCGTGCCTTCCGGCACCTTCACCACCAGATCCTCCCCGCTGGCGCCATGGCAGCGTCTCTTGCTGCCCGGTTTTCCATCCCCGGCGCAATATTTCCGAAGATGGCGGAAATCATTCAGCGTATTCATTCCCTTATCCACCTCGAAAATCAAATCCCCGCCTTTTCCGCCGTCACCCCCGTCAGGCCCGCCGGCAGGCACGTAAAGTTCCCGGCGAAAACTCACATGGCCATCTCCGCCATTTCCTGAACGAATATAGATTTCCACACTGTCTGCAAACATCCTTCCACCTCCTTCTATCTATTCCCATTCGCCACCAAAGGGAACGCCAGCGCATTCCCTTTGGTGTTGCGTTACGTTATGAGCAGTTTCCCATTCGCCAAAAAAGGAGCTGCATGCTACAGCCCCTTTCTCGCAACCGCCAAATCGGTTCTCGTTCAACGTTACCATTCAATAGGTATTAGACTTAAGCCTCAACCGGATATACGGAAGCCTGCTTTTTGTCTCTTCCTTTTCTCTCAAAGCGGACAACGCCGTCCACCAGTGCAAACAAAGTGTCATCGCCGCCTCTGCCCACATTGTTTCCCGGATGAATCTTCGTGCCACGCTGCCTGTAAAGAATCGTACCAGCATGCACAAACTGTCCGTCTGCTCTCTTTGCCCCTAATCT
>CATKZA010000108.1 GCA_949841235.1 uncultured Clostridiaceae bacterium | reverse complement strand
GGCAATCGTGGACAGGTCGTCCACCACATGATAGTGGGACTGGATTTCCAAAGAATTTTCCTTAAGGAAATTCTGAATGTCAGCATCCGTAGATTCCCTCTGGGTGACAAATTGGTGATTCCGCATCTCCTCAATGCCAATCCCCCCATTCTCCGTCTCCACCTTCATCCCCTTGGGCACCACGCACAGCAGGGGATCTCTGCAAAGGGGTTCGATAGGCAGATCCCCTGCGCTGGACAGGGAGAGAAAGCCCAAATCCACCACCCCGTTCTTAATCCAATAGGCCACGTCATCATAAGTTCCCTGGAAAACCTCAATGGAAATATCGGGATACTTCTTTCGGAATGACTTGATAATATCCGGCATCCAATTGGTGCATACGCTGGAAAAAGAACCCACCCGCACCTTTCCCCGCTTCAATCCATTGAACTCAGAAATCGCCTGCTGGAGGCTCTCGTCACTGTTTAGTACAGCATTGACGTAGGGAAGCAAATGCTCGCCTGAATTAGTCAGCGTCACCCCAGCCTTGCTGCGGTTCAGCACCCCAAATCCCAGTTCCCCCTCCAGAGAGGAAATGGCATGGCTCACCGCCGAGGGGGTAAGCCCAAGAATGTCCGCCGCCTTCCGAAAACTGCCCTGCTCCGATACGGTCTTTAGCACCTGATACATAAATAGCGTCATGATTCTCCTCCCCCATCAACCTTCCCACCATTGGCAACGTCATCCATTGGGAAAAATCTCTGCTGAATCCAGCACGATGGTAAAAGGCCCGTCATTCTCCAGCTCCACCTTCATATACTCGCCAAAAGCCCCGGTTCCCACAGCAAACCCCAGCTTCCCAGCCTCCTCCACCACATATTCGTAAAGGGCATTGGCCTCCTCCGGCTTCCCTGCCTCAAAGAAAGAGGGACGGTTTCCCTTCTTGCAGTCAGCATACAGCGTAAATTGGGAAACGAAGAGCAACTCTCCCCCCACATCTGTCACGGACCTGTTGATCTTTCCCTCCTCATCGGAAAAAATACGAAGCTTCACCAGCTTTTGCAGCATCTTGTCCGCCAGTTCCCTGGTATCCTGCTGCCCCACGCCCATCAGCACCAGATATCCCTTCCCGATGGAGCCGGTCACCTTCCCCTCCACCGTCACTTTGGCATGATTCACCCGCTGTATCACAAACTTCATCGTTCCTCACTCCTATCTTAATGATTCATAACTCTCCGCTTCTCCCACATTGAAGAAACATGCAAAACTAGTCAGCTTCCTTCAAGAAATATAAGAATATCTTCGTATTGGGGTAATAGATCATCTTCCCCGACCCCACGCGGCCGCCCTGCTGCTTCTTATAAAATTCATAGGCCGCCCTAGTCACCTCTGCCTCCCTCATCTCTATATCTGCGGAACTGATATTCACGCTATAATGGCGAGTGCGCCTCCTGCCCCTCCGGGTCCTAGTGATTTGCTCCCTCTGGCTTGTCGAGATAGATGCCTTGATTTCCTGCGGCCCCGCCGCCATGTCACGGCCGATATCCCCCAAAGAACCCGGTACTCCCGCAATCATAAGAATGCCTCCCAGAATCACCGCAGAGAGAATGGCACCCACCTTTCTGTGCATGATTCCATAAAGCAAGGTAACCGCCGCCACAGATAGGAAGGTCAGATACATCACCAGCCTGATATACAGTGCCGCCGCTCCAAAACCCGGATACAAGAATGCCCACGCCAGAACCATTGCCAGCAGAATGCCGGCATCCAGCACGATCCAGGAGGCATCTGCCTTTTTCTTTCCCTGTTCCCTGAACACATCCCTGATTTCCAGGGATTCCTCCCCCTCATAGGCCAGCACACACAGGGCATCCCCCTCCTCCAGTTTATTCTTTCCACCAAAATTCAAGCTTTTATATTCCTTTGTCTCTCCCGTCACCATATCCCTGTATGTAAAGCTAAAATATTCCATCACGGACTTATCTTCCTTTTCCTGCCAGGTCCTCTCCACCCGTCCCTCATGAGAGCAATAGACCGTGCCGCCCCTGATGCTTCGGTAGCTCTTCCAATATCCCCCGAAAATCAAAACCGCCAGCAGCATTACTACTCCGCAGAGCAGGCTGGTGACAAGAAAGCCCGCACTGATGCCGCCCGCATAAATGGCATAGATATCATACGCCTGCCAGATGCCCAAGGCTCCCATGGGCAGAACGCTGAGGCAGCCAACCGCTGAAAGCACCAGCAGCCATCCCGCATCCTTCTGTTCAAATTTTTGCTCCTCCTCGGAAGCCTGTCTCCAATTTTCTATCATATCTTCTTCCTCATTTCTGCAAGGCGACTCCACGCACCCGCAATAACATCATACCATAACTTACCAATCAAAAAAAGTGGAAATCACTTGGTTCCGCTCATAACGCCACGACACATAGCGAGATAGAAAACCTCACATGCCGTAAAAAGTAACAAGCTGGGAAGTCGGACACATGCCAACTTCCCAGCGCATTCAGTAACTATACACGGCTGCGCCGTTCACAGTAATATTTATTTTCCGCTAAAGTAAACCTTTCCCGGTTTTAAATCAATCCCCTTATAATAGAACAGCTCGTCAATCGTCACCATCTGGAACCCCTTCTTCTTCAACTGGGGAACCAGCTTTTCCACCGCCTTGGCCGTCGTGGGATACAAATCATGCATCAAAATGATATCCCCATCTGAAACGGACTTGCACCGCTGAAGAATCTTCTTCGTATTGCGGCTCTTCCAATCCTCCGAATCCACATTCCAGCAAATCATCGGCACCTTGACGGTTTTCTTCACCTTCCCATTCACCACTCCCCCCGGCGGCCGAAGGGCTGTCGTATCACACCCGATGACCTTGTTCACTTCCCTGTTGGCCTTATCTATCTGGGCCAAAATGCCCTTTTTCTTCTTCAACTTCGTCAGAATCACATGCTCAAATGTATGGCTGGCAATCTGACATCCCTGCTCATAAGCCTGCTTCACAGAACTTTTATATCTGGGAATCCGGTTGCACACCCAGAAGAATGTCGCCCTCTGGTCATGCTTCTTCAGGACAGAAAGAATCTTATCCGTCACAGGAGTGTATGGCCCATCGTCAAAAGTTAGAGCCACCATGGGTTTATTTTTATCCAAATCCTTCCTGAGCCATCTGTCCTTCCCCGATGCCGGCACCGCCGTGGGAAGAGGCGTGGAAGTCGCCTCTGCGCCCCCATCCTTCTTCTCGCCCTTCGCCTTTTTTTGTATTGATTTATCTGATTCCGTGGTACTTGCACTTCTCACCCTGTTCCCATTGTCCCTGTTCATAGAGACCACCTTGAAAATCAGAACAGACATAATCACAATCAATGCAATTGCTGAATTTAAAAGAATCAATTTGCTGCGGACTTCCCGTTTGCGTTTTTTGTTGCCCACCTGCGCCCGCTCTTTCAAACTTCCATTCTCCCCTGAAAGAAGTTCCCTCTCTTCCGCCAACTCATCCTCTATTCTCATAATTATTTCTCCCTCAAATAGTATTTCCTAGCTATTATAACACACTATCTCCAAAAATATGTTAACAGTTTATTACAATTATATGATGCCAGGGTCAAAAGTAGATAGCTTGCACGTAATTTGCTATCTACTGGCTTGACCCGCCAAACACCGACAAAAAAGCAAATATGCTATTTGCTTGCAAATATGCTATTTGCTTGCAATATGCAGGTAGCATCAGTAATTTTTTTCATCGGCCAGGCGCAAACATTCCGCCAGCCGTGCCAGCCACGATGCACAGCATGGCTCCATTCCACAACTGGGTGTTCGCTGTCAATTTTGTATCAACGAAGCAGATTCCCGCCAAAAGCAGGACGGAAAAATAAACGGCGCCCACCACCATTCCCCAGAAAAACTTCTGTTTTCCCATAGATTTTCCTATCAGGAAGCCTCCCACCAAGTTCACGACAATATAGATAGCGATCACGCCACCACTCAGCACCCCCAGTCCTCCATCTGCTTTCCAGATCCACCAAGATAGCAGAAATAACAATGCCAGAGATGCCAGAAACATCCCCCCCAATACCATGAGAAAATAAATCCCCTTTTTCTTTGTCAGAAGCCGCCCCCTTTACCATTATTTTCTGCTTCCTGCTGCTTTATTCCATTTATATATCCATATTATTTATACTATGCATCCTTTTTGCATAAATGTAGCAAAATATTTACATGCAGCCCTCAAAGCGCAAGCGCATTGAGCAGAAACTGCCCCCTCCCTTTCCTTTTTATGGAAAATATGGTACATTAATAGGGCAGCCATTAGTCAATCATTTAGAAAGAAGCAGCAATACGCATCAATGAGGATCTGATTATGAAAAAAATTGATTTGCACGTACATTCAAATTATTCCGATGGCACATGCACACCCGGGGAACTGGTAGATTTGGCCGTGGAGAAGGGCCTTTCCGCCTTTGCGCTGACAGACCACGATGCCACCAGGGGGGTAGACCCGATCCTAGCCTACCAGAAGGAACGCAATGCGCCTGTAGAAATCGTACCCGGAATTGAGATTTCCTCCGAATACCAGCAAAAGGAAATCCATATCGTGGGGCTATACGTGGACCAAAATAATAAAAACCTGACAGAAACCACCAGCCATTTCGTCAATCTGCGGGCTAGAAGGAACCATCAGATGGTTGAAAATTTTCAAAAAGCAGGCATTCCCATGACGATAGAGGATTTGCAGGAAGGCAATCCGAACACGGTTATCACAAGGGCGCACTTTTCCCGCTACCTGATCCGAAACGGCATTGCGAAAGACACCAAGGAGGCATTTTCCAAATATCTGGGAACCGACTCTCCCTTCTATGTCTCCCGGAAGCTCATCCCCTGCACCGATGCTATTGCCCTCATTCTGGAAGCCGGAGGAGTGCCCATCCTGGCCCATCCCATCCATTACCACATGGAAGAGGCGGCCTTGCGTTCCATGATTGAGACGTGCAAGGAATGCGGCCTTGCGGGAATCGAGGTGAAATACTCCAACCATACAGCCCAAGATGAAGTTTTCGTGAGCCGCTTGGCAAAGGAATTTGATTTGCTCCCCAGCGGCGGATCTGATTTCCATGGAAGCAATAAGCCGGATATCGATCTGGGTTCCGGCAGGGGAAACATGTCAATCCCCTATGATTATCTGGAAGGAATCAAAGAATATCTCCAGAGCAGAGGCGAATAGTCCTGTTTCCATTCACAAGTATTAAAGTTAAAAAAGCCAGGGAGCATATTTCCCTGGCTTTTCTATTATTTATTGCTATTACTCCTCATTATCCTGCTTGTCAATCTCAACGATATTTTCCTTCTTCATAGGGATACGGCAGTTTTTGTTGCTTCCAAACTCCACGATGACCACATCGTCCATAATATCGATTACTACGCCAAAGAATCCGCTGGATGTCAGAATGCTGTCTCCCACCTCCAGGGCGGATACCAGCGACTCATGCTCCTTCTGCTTCTTTTTCTGGGGCCGGATGGCAAAAAACCAAAAAATACCAATAATGACAGCATAGAGAATGATAATCGTCACCATGCTGCCGCCCCCGGCACTTCCACCCTTCGCTGCAAAAACCAATAAATTATCCATTACTTGTGATCCTCCTCTAACTGTTCTGCTTTTTTCTTTTTATATTCCTGAAAACACCCTTTTTCAATGGCGTCTCGGATTTCCTCCATCATCGTATTATAAAAATAAAGGTTATGGGTTACCATCAGACGAAGCCCCAGCATCTCCCTTGCCTTCAGCAGATGCCTGATATATGCGCGGCTGTAATGCCTGCATACAGGGCAGTCGCAAGTCTCATCTAACGGCCTGTCATCCAGTTCGTACCTGGCATTCTGGAGATTCATCTTCCCGTGGTTCGTATAGGCATGACCATGCCTTCCATTCCTGGCAGGATACACGCAGTCAAAGAAGTCCACGCCACGCTCCACAGCCTCCAGAATATTCATCGGAGTTCCCACTCCCATCAGGTAAGTGGGCTTGTCCTCCGGCAGATAGGGCACTGTCTCCTCTATGATGCGGTACATCTCCTCATGGCTCTCTCCCACGGCCAGCCCCCCCAGGGCATACCCATCCAAGTCCATCTCCCGGATGCGCTTGGCATGCTCGATGCGGATATCCTCAAAAGTCCCTCCCTGGTTGATGCCAAAAAGCATCTGCTTGGGATTAATCGCATCCTCCCGCCCATTGAGCCTTTTCATCTCTCTCTTGCACCGCTCCAGCCAGCGGGTAGTCCGATCTACGGAATCCTGCATATATTTTCTGGTGGCGGGGTGGGGCGGACACTCGTCAAATGCCATGGCAATGGTGGAAGCAATGCGGGACTGTATCTTGCGTGAGTTACTGGGAGAACAGGGCTATCAGCAAGCAGTTGACAGCCGCCGTTCGGCATACTATACGCCTGCGGAAGTCATTGACACGATGTGGGATGTGGCAAAGGCTATGGGCTTCAAGGGCGG
>CATKZA010000107.1 GCA_949841235.1 uncultured Clostridiaceae bacterium | reverse complement strand
CTCTCAGATTTTTTTCCGACTGCATCAACTCGTAGGCAGCAAAAATCCCGCCGGGACCGGCTCCCACAATCATCACATCATACTCCATAATCTGCTCCTCCTAATATTCTCAATTATAACATACTCCCCCCTGTTTTGCATTCCTCATCTAAATATAGTTTTCTGAATTTTATTCATCCCCTATATCTTGTATTTTTGTCCAACTTTCATATTTTCAATAATCTGCACAAGATAATGTGCCTCATTTTTGTATATATTTACTAAATATTATATTTTTTTGACATGAATTCATCCTTTTATAATCTATTTTGCATAGATTATGGGCATTTTTCTGCGAATATTTGTGCAGAATTTATACTATTTTCAAAATAAATTTTGTCACAAAATTGACGAATCTATGAAAAAGTGTTAATATATAGCAAGATGATAGTGAGAGACAAGAAAGGTATAGGTAAAGCATGAGTCAATCAGAAATAAAAAAAGTAAAACTTTCCGTAGATAAAAACATTGGAAACCGTGTGAAGATACGTGCCAATCGCGGCAGACACAAGATTGATATTTCGGAAGGTGTGATTCGTGAGACCTATCCGAGCATATTCTTGGTAGAGATTGACAACGAAGTGGATGATACTACCCAGAAGATATCATTCAGTTATACAGATGTCTTGACGAAGGATGTGCAGATGCAATTAATTTGATTTCCATGTAAAAATCATAAACACGAGGGGATTTTCCTCAACACGGAAAGGGATGATGTCTATTTCAGACATCATCCCTTTCTATGTTCCAGAAAAAAGGGACCGCCAGCGCGTTCCCTTGCAAGAATTTCCAAAGCACTGCATGACCGGCACATTGATTGCCCGCAGAGATTTTCCAACCTCCTGCATAGCATGCAGACTAAAACTTCATGGTAATCGCAGTACCTTCATCAAATTGGCTGGTGATTTTCAACTTGCCTCCCAGTTCTTCCACCGTGTGGGCAATCACATCCATCCCCACGCCCCGGCCAGAATAATCGTTGGGAATCTCCGTGGTGGTCACCCCGCTCCTTAGCATCAGGGCATACGCCTCATCCCTAGTATATTCGGTTGCGGGCTTTTCGAGCATTCCCTGCTCCTCCGCCTTCTCTATAATGGCCTTGGTGTCAATTCCTCTGCCATCATCCTTCACGCTAATTCTAAGGGCGCCGTTCTCTATAGTAAACCTTAATTTAATCAGCCCCACCGGCGCCTTTCCCATGCGCTCCCGCTCATCCATATCTTCTATGCCATGATCCACAGCATTTCGTATAATATGAATCAGCGCATTAGATATCTTTTCCCGCATTTCAAAATCTATGGGGGTGTGTTCTCCCTTCACCAGCAGGCGCACCCGCTTTCCCAATTTCATGGACATCTCATCCACCACGATCTCCATCTTTTTTGCAACCGGAACAAAATCTGCCTTGGTAAGATATTTCTTCACCTGGACCAGATCCCTCTCGATTTCCCGCAGTTTTTCCAGCTGTTCCAATGTAAACTCCCCGGTGCCTTCCTCAGTAACAGAATATTCCAAACTGTTCACCATCCGCTGGAGGTTTCTAATTCCCCGGAAAAGCATCTCCCGCTTATTTTCCGAGATAACATATCTCTTTGGCGAATTGTCAGAGTCCTTTCCAAAGGCAGCCAGGGAATTGCCCTGCCCCTTCACGGAACCGGAAGCCTTTTCATCCTCCCCGCATCCGGCAGCATCCGCCTCACAGCTGGGAACATCCCTGGAAGCATAAGTGCCGCTGCCCTCTTCTTCTTTCTCTGCTGGGATGCCATCCTCACTCCCCGGCTTAATCAATGTCTGAATATTCTCTTCCGTCTTCTCTGCTTCGGACTTGTCGGCTGTTTCCGCCCCATCCCCCTCCGAATCGCCGGCAATATAATAAATCTGCCGTTTAGGCTGGGTAGAATAATGCTTTCGGTAGGCTTCTATCTCTTCCTCCTCCATATCCCCAGTCAATTCCTCGGTATAGGCCTTGATTTTATCCGCCAAATCATCTGCCCGCTCCTCCGGCGTCTTGCCAAGAGTGAGCTGATCCGTCTCACTTTCAAAAAAATCCACGTAGGAGACTAAAATGTCATCAAAACGCTGGGTATCCGCAATTTCCTTCCCCTCGCCCCGAAAGCAGAAAAGCATCTGCTCCAGCGACTTGCTAAGTTCCGAGAGATTCTCGAACATCATCATGGTGGAACTGGCTTTCAGCGTATGCACACCGCGGAAAACGCTCTCCACAATATCCTGCCCATAGGCGGACATCCCCTTGCACGTCACCATTCCCTTGCGCAATTCCTGAAGAATCGTATTGCTCTCATCATAAAACAACTCTGTCATGGGATCCAAAACAGCACCCTCCTTATCAATCAATCGTAATGTCCCTTACATCGTCTACACATTCCTGCATTCTTCCCATACATAGAGCATGATGTTTCACATACATGCTCTATATATTATTCTCACACCGCAGCTGCTTCTGCACCTTGCGGAAAATCTCCATAATAGAGGGATCGAACTGCACGCCGTCCTCCCTCTCCATAATCTCCAGACTCTCCTCCAGAGAAAATGCCTTGCGGTAGCATCGATCCCTATTCAGGGAGTCATAGCAGTCAATCACCTTGAATATACGGGCGGCAAGAGGAATCTCCTCTCCCATCAGCCCTCTGGGATAGCCGCTTCCATCCCAGTTCTCATGATGAAATCTGGCAATGTCGATGGCCATTTTCATGAAAGCGTTCTTGGCACTCTTCTCATAGATTTCTTCCAGATAGGATGCGCCAATCTCGGGATGCTTCTGAATTTCCTTCCATTCCTCTGGAAGAAGTTCCGTGGACTTATACTGCACCGCATCGCTGATGGAGATAAAACCCACGTCATGCAGCCGGGATGCCACCTCGATCTCATCGATAAAGGAAGCGGTAATTTCCTTCTCATACTTGGGAGAGAATTGCAGGCTGATGGAAAGCAATCTGCAATTTTCACCCACCATCTCCAGATGGCTTTCCGAGGCATCCTCCTTCTTCTCCACCAAGCTCGCCATGGCATTGAGGATATTCTTCTGCTCCTCCTCCACCAGATGAATCTGGTCGTTTATCATCTTATGCAGCCTGCCATTATATGATTCCAATTCCTGCTGCAGCTGATATATTTTCAAATGCGTGGAAATCCGCACCCGCACTTCCTCTTTCTCAAAAGGCTTGGAGATATAATCCACCGCCCCCAGCTGGAATCCCTTCACCTTGTCTTCCAGGCTGTCCAGTGCCGAGATGAAGATGATCGGAATCTCCCTGGTTTTCACATCCTCCTTCAGCATAGCGCAATATTCAAACCCATTAATCTCCGGCATGGAAACATCAAGAAGAATCAAATGGGGCATCTTCTTTTCAATCGCCGCCTGGGCATTCTTCACGCTGGTCACCGGGCGGGGGACATACCCCAATTCCCGGATCATTTCCGACAATAGAACCAGATTGGCAGACACATCATCCACAATCAGAATATTTGCATGGCTCCTAAAATCCATCTCGCTCATGTGCATCCGCCGCACCTCCTTCTATCTCAACTGCCCGCTGCCGCAAAATCCTTTTCCATCAAAGATTGCTTTAATTTCTCGTACTCCTTGAGAGCGGTATCATGATCCCCCTTGCGCAGGGTCATCTGCAGGCGGAAAGCCTTCCGCTTCAAATCTGTAGGGTCATCCGCCACCAACTGCTTCACGCTCTCCGCAAAACTATTTGCCTTGTCCCAGTTTTCCATCTCTATGCACAGCACCAGCCTCTCCAGATTCGCCCTGATCTCCCGAAGGTTCTCCTCGGAACCCAGCCTGTACAATTCCCCCGCATTCACATCTCCGAGATGCTCCTCAGAGGCAGGCCCCAGATGGAAGGACAGGTTTTTGAGTTGTTCTTCATCCAGTTCCGGATTCTCCACCTTCTTAGTGCGGACAGAGAAGGAAAAGGTACTCCCTTTCCCCTTCTCGCTCTCCACATTCACATCTCCGCCCATCATCTGGACAAGCTGCTTCACAATGCTAAGGCCCAGACCCGTGCCCCCATATTTCCTGCTGATAGAAGCATCCACCTGAGAAAAGTCCTTAAAGAGCTTGTCCTTCTCGTCATCGGAAATGCCAATGCCGGAATCAATCACCACGAAGAAGATTTCCATTTCATCCTCAAAATCCAAGTTGAGAATCACATTCACCACAATCTGCCCCACAGAGGTAAACTTCGTGGCATTGGACAGAAGGTTGTTTAACACCTGCGTAATCCGAAGCCCGTCTCCAATCATCCTGTCAGGAATATCCGAAGACACATTGCACAGCAATTTCAGCCCCTTCTCCTCGATTGCCGGCAAGTTCATCTTCACCACTTCATCCAACATCTTATGGAAGCTGAATTCCCTGTTTTCAATGGTAAATTTCCCTGCCTGCAATTTGGAAAAGTCCAAAATATTATTGATAATCTTATTCATATTGTCACAACAGCGGATAATCAAACCCACCGTGTCCCGCTGCTCCCCGGACAATTCCGTGTCCTGCAGCGTCTGCGCCAAGCCCAGCACCCCGTTTACCGGCGTGCGCAATTCGTGGGTGACATTGGCCACCATCTCATTTCTCTCCTTATGGGCTTCCTCCACCTCTCTCTTGGCGGAAACCATCTGGCGCTTCGCCTCCACCTCCATAATGACGCTATTCGCACGGCACACTCCATAGCTTCCGGTCTCCTCCGGCTCCAAAAGTGCCATATGTATCTGGACCGGAAAGCAAGTCTGATTCTTCCGATACACCACGGTATCATAGTATCCGGTAATGGCGGCATCAGGAAATATCAGTCCCATATCCGTCAATTCGATTTCCGTCCGAAAAACGTCCTGCAAATTCATGGGTTCCCCCGGCTGGAATCCCAACTGCTCATACACGCTCTGGTTGCATTCGTCCACGGAGCCGTCCTGAGAAAAATAGAAAATCATATCCGACGTTCCATTGAACAGAAACTCATACCTTCTCCATCTTTGCGTATCGTCATTGAATCCCTGTGACATTTCACCACCTCCATAGAGAAGCTAATGTGAAAAATAAATTATTTCACAACACAAATTATGTTTGTGTTTCAAGATTTGTGCTTACGCATAGCGAACAGAGTTCGCTTTTAACAACAAACCGAAGGTTTGTTTGAAACCAAAGGTTTGTTTGAAACCAAAGGTTTGTTTGAAACCAAAGGTTTGTTTGAAACCAAAGGTTTGTTTGCGGACTAAGCAAGAATGCGAATTTTTATGATACTTTCGCACCACAGCACTTCTTATACTTCTTCCCGCTTCCGCAAGGGCAGGGGTCATTCCTTCCAATCTTCTTATCCTTCACCACGGTGCCGGATTTCTTCTGCTCCCAATATAATTCCTTCCTTCGCTCCGGGCTGAGCAATTCCTCCCAGGCAGGCAGTTCATAGAGCCAGTCCGCCTTTGCTTCCACCATATGATAATATAGCTTCTCCAAATCAATATCTAATGCGACAGTGGTTTCCTCCTCCATCTCCTCAATGGGATTGGGCGTCTTCAGGCTCTCATTGATGCCATCCAGAAAGCCCGCCATATAATTCAATTCCATCCCAAACCTATCCGCCAGCTCCCTCACGGTGCCGGTGACAACTTGGGAAGGATCCGTCAGCAGCTGCTCATAAATCACCTTCTCCTGAGCAAAATACTTGTCCCAGATCGCCTTCCCCTGACGGGAGTTCATGTCCACGCCGTATGCATACTCTCTCCACTCTTGCAATAAACTCATCGTTGAAACCTCTCTTTTACCTATAATTTTTATTCTCTGCAGCTAGCCCTCATAATCTCTGCCTTGCCCTCGCAAGCAAATTACTTTTATGGCTTCGCTGCTCATAAAAACAATTCTTATCTAATGATATATTACTATATCAAGGCTTTTTGGTCAATGATATGATTTATATTTCGGAAAATCTAGTTTTTTGCCGTAGCGTCCGCCTCAGTAAAAATTTGCAAAGATATTTGCCAGAAGCACCGTGATAAGACCTGATACGGCAATGCTCAGGCCGCTCATGGCCCCCTCCACTTCTCCCATTTCCAATGCCTTTGCCGTTCCGGCGGCATGGGAAGAGGAGCCGATGGCGATTCCCCTAGCCACCGCATCCCGTATATGAAACCACTTGCATACATATTCCGCCATGATATTTCCCAATACTCCGGTAATTACGATGACGGCTACCGTGATGGTCACAAATCCGCCCAGTTCCTCCGAAATCCCCATGCCGATGGCCGTGGTGATGGATTTGGGAAGCAGGGTCACGTACTCTCTGTGGCTGAAATGGAACAGGGCTGACAAACCCAGGACGCATGCCGCACTGGTGACCGCCCCGGCCAGAATCCCCGCCAGGATTGCAATATAATTGCGCCTCAATGCCTCAAATTGCTGGTGGAGGGGCAGAGCTAGGCATA
>CATKZA010000106.1 GCA_949841235.1 uncultured Clostridiaceae bacterium | reverse complement strand
GCTCCAGGAAATGGGTTACGAAGATGATGCCAACCCCTTCTATCTTCAATCTGCGCATCAGCACGAATAACATCTCCACTTCCTCGTCATCCAGAGAAGAAGTCGGCTCATCCAGAATCAGCACCTGACATTTCATATCCACCGCCCGGGCAATAGCAATCATCTGCTGCTTTGCCAAGGAGCATTCCTCCAGCTTATCCGTGGCATTGGCATCAATATCCAGATCCTTCAGCAATGCCGCCGCCTTCTTGTTCATGGTGCGCCAGTCAATAAAGCCAAACTTTTTCGGCTCCCGCCCGATAAACAGATTCTCTGCCACGGAGAGATTGGGACAGAGATTTACCTCCTGATACACGGTACTAATTCCATGATTCTGGGCATCTTGCGGCGACTTATTTACGATGGCTTCGCTAAAGCCCTCCATTCGAATCTCACCGCCATCCAGAGAATGCACTCCGGTCAGCACCTTAATCAGCGTGGATTTCCCCGCACCATTCTCCCCCATCAGGGCATGAATCTCACCTTTTCTCAATTTGAAATCCACATGCTGCAATGCCTTTACGCCCGGAAATATTTTGGAAATGTCCCTCATACTCAATACAACATTATTTTCCATAAATTCCCTCATTTCTGCGCTGCCATTTTCTATCATCATCTCTTCCTGCCTGTGCCGCAACGCAAGCACGAGCAATCCTTATTAGGTGCAATTTTAGATTTTCTTAGACATATGCTTTTCATGTCTTAGAAGATCTTTGCACCTTACATTCTTCATTTTGGACAAAGAAAGGGCGTGGCAGCATTAGGCTTTCTGCCTCCATCTTCTACCACGCCCCGGGCTTCATATTCTACTTTGAACCATTGCCCCTAAAGATTTTAGTAAGCACGCTTGTCAATGACTTCCTGCGTTACCTTGGTAACCTCGTAGTCAGTTCCATCAATCGTAACCTTTGCCACATCATCGCTGTGTGCATAGATGCCCTCTTCTACATATGCCTGCTTGTCAGGTGTTCCGCCATCCTCAAGTTTCTTGATAATCTCCTCTACGCGAGGTCCGTGGAGCGGGTTGCACTCTGTGTTGCAGATAATCTCGCCTTCCATCGTCTTTGTGATGCCATCTTTTACAGTATCGAAAGACATTACCAGGATGTCTCCATCCGGGCCAACCTTCTTGCCGGCAGCCTTGATTGCATCGATTGCGCCGAATGCCTCGTTATCATTCTCGCAGTATACCACGTTGATGTCATCACCCTTCTTCAGGATGGACTCCATAACCTCCTGGCCTTTCGCCTGGGTGAACTCACCTGTCTGCTGAGCAACTAAGTTCCAGCCATTTGCCTTCACGGCCTCATTCAGAGCCTCTGTACGTCCAATCTGTGCAGATGCGCCGATGGTTCCCTGGATATCAACGATGTTGATTTCCTTCATGCCCTTCGCCTCTGCATAAGCCTTCAGCCACTCGCATGCCTTCTGGCCTTCCAGTTTGAAGTTAGAGCCTACCCATGCGGTGTAGAGGCTGTCATCTGATACCTCCACCATACGGTCAACAATGATTACCGGAATGTCTGCATCCTTTGCCTCTTTCAGCACGGTGTCCCAGCCGGTCTCTGTAACGGGAGCGAGTATGATGTAATCAACTTCCTGCTGGATGAAGTTACGGATTGCTGTAATCTGATTCTCCTGTTTCTGCTGAGCATCATCGAAAATCAGCTTATATCCGTTCTCCTCGCTGAATGTGGACTTCATGGACTCAGAGTTTGCCGTCCTCCAGTCGGACTCTGCGCCCACCTGGGAAAATCCTACGACGATCTCCTTCTTGTCGCTGCCCTGGTCTGAGGACTTGTCAGAACTTGCGTCCTGTCCTCCCCCGCCGCAGCCAACCAGAAGGGTTGCCGCCATCGTCAGTGAAAGCGCCGTTGCCAAAATCTTTTTTCTCATAATTCTTTCTCCTCCTTTTCAAATATTATTAGGCACATATTTCATTTGCACCCAGGAATGCTTTTCCCGAACACATATATATCATACGCAATTTTCACAAATTTAGAAACAGAATATTATTCTAATTTGTTTATTTTTTTTACGAAAATTGTATATTATTTATAAAATCTTTAGAAAAAGGTTGGAAATTTTTAGTAAATGCGTTACCATTCACAGCCGCTCGCTCCCCGGAATCGCTGCCGAAATCCGCACGGTAGCCGTCGTCCCCTCTCCCAGCACGCTCTCAAAGGTCACCCCATACCTCTCCCCATAATAATTTCGGATACGCTGGTTTACATTGACAACGCCAAATCCCCCGTTCTCCGAGGCGGCGTTCTGATCATCTTCCATAGACTGCTGAAGGCGCAGGAGTTCCTCCCTGCTCATGCCCCTCCCATCATCGATCACTCGGAATACAATATCTTCCCCCGCTCTCTCCCCGACAATCTCAATTTTTCCCTTCCCCCGCTTGTTTCTAATGCCATGGCCCAGGGCATTCTCAACCAGGGGCTGGAGCATCAGTTTCGGAACCTGGATGCCCAGAATCCCCTCCTGAATATGAATCTCATAATCCATCACGTCCTGGTAGCGGAATTTCTGGATTTTCAGGTAGCTCTCTATATGCCTCTTGTCATCTTCAACCGTGATGATATCTCTGCCGCCGCTCAGCGTGGTACGGAAAAAATCTGACAGGTAGGTTACCATGGACACCACCTCCTCCTTCTTCCCCGCCTCGGCCAGCCACACGATGGTATCCAGCGTATTATATAGGAAATGGGGGTTAATCTGCGCCTGCAAAAGCCTCACCTCGATCATGCGGAGATTCTCCTGATTTTTCTTGATATCCTCCACCAGGAGACCGATTTCCGTGGTCATGTTGTTAAAATTCCTAGTAAGCACTGAGATCTCATCCCTAGATTCCACCTCGCCCTGCACGGTAAAATCACCCTCTGCCACCTTGCTGGTCATCTGGCACAATTTCCTAATCGGCACGGAAACGCTCCTCGCCGCCCGAAAGGCCATGGTTCCAGACAAAATGAGAACCGCCACCATGGCCATCATGGAAATGCCCACCAATCGCTCATTCTGCCGATCCAAATCCGCCTTCACATTGACAAAATTAGTAGTCTCTACATAGATGTATTCCTGTATTCCTTCCTGGATGATATTGGTGAGGGCATACACGTCATTCCTGAGAATGTTCATATTTCTGTCATAGTTTCCCCCTGCAATGATGTTCTTCTCGATATCCCGGATACAGGCGTTCAGGGACAGCAGACTATTTTCCAGGCGCACAAGCTGCCCCTCGTTATTCTCCACCGTGGCGCTGGCAGAAAGTTCTGCGCAGGCCTTCTCAAATTCCTTTATATAGCGGTAAGGATTTACAGTCACGATGCCATTCACCGTTACTTCTCCCAGATCCATCTGGTCGAAGCGCTTATTTTTAATGATTGCCAGATATACCGTGTAATCTATCCGCTCCTTAAAGTCCCGGGCATACTGGTTGGCATGGGCCACATTCCTATTGATATCCGTGTAGGCGTTCGTGGCATTGGACAACGCCCACAAAAGGTACAGCAGCATGAACGCCATGGGCAGAATGGCAACCACCACGATATATCCCAGTTTCTTATTCATGGAGGCATTCTGATACCATTTCGGGGCGCCCCGATACCACTTCATCACATCCTCCCCTTTCTATCTGCCCGGTAATCCTTGGGCGAGCATCCCTGAACCTTCTTAAAGATATAGCTGAAGTAATGGGGATCCTTATATCCCACCTCGTATCCAATCTCAGAGGTTTTCATGGACGTACACACCAGCAGTTCCTTTGCCCTTTCAATCCGTATTTCTGTCAGGTACTCCACGAAAGTCTTTCCCATCGCCTTGCTGAAAATGGAACTGAAATAGCTGGGACTCATCCCCACCCAGGTTGCTATAGAATGCAGGGAAATTTCCTCCTCCATATAGGTAGCCTGAATCTGCTCCCTGGCCATTTGGATGATATCGGAATACCGCTTTCCGCTAGCTGCGTTCCTCACCTCGATGGCCTGCTCCACCAGATGCACCACGTACTCCCTGATATCTTCCTTGGAATTGGTATCGCTCACCGCCTTTTTCAGTTCCTCTCCCCTCTTCTGCAGAACCTCTTCCTCCAGCACTTTCCCAGCGTCCTTGGTAATCTTTTCACAAAAAGACATTACCGTGACATAGATATTCATCATCACATACTGGCGCATCATCAGAGACCTGAAATGATCCTCCGGAATCTCCCCCAGGCAGGCATCCACAAAGCTGCCCACTTCCTCTTTCACGCCGTTGTTCAGGAACTTTTCCACCACCTGATGCGTCTGCTCCAACTCTCCAAAACTCCCTACGCCAAATGTCTCATTATCCCGCATAACTTGAAGACTCTCCCCTGACACAATCTGATTCATCTCTCTGGTAAACCGACTGGCAAAAGCCTTATCCGCCTCCCGGAAGGAAGCGGTCAATTCTCTCAGTCGGCAAACCGGCTTGCCTATCCCGCCAAAATATTCCACATCCCTGCAGCCCCTCACCAATCCCTCCAGATCATCCAAAAATAACTTTTCCCTCTGCCACAGTTCTTCTTCCTCGTCTGCGGTAATCAGAAACGCCCATCCGTCCACGCTCCGCTGGAAGCTGTACACCCGGGCATGGCTCTGCACCATTTTCTCTACTGCCGCATATACGTTTCCCGATTCCTTCTCTTCCCTCGGCTGCAGAGCCCGCACTTTGAACAGAATCACCTGATACATCTGGGCACTGAGGTTCATGCCAAATTCCTTCCCCTCCTCCAGAGCCTTTGCCAGAGAGAAATCGCCAGACAGCAGTTTGGAGAAGAGTTTCATTTTCTTAACTTCCGTATTCTCCTGCATCTCCTGCTGGTAAATATCCCGCAAATCCCTTTCTTTCCTCTCTCGGAAGATTTCTTCTGAAACAGACTGCAATGTCTCCAGAAGTTTCATAGAAGAAATGGGCTTGAGAAGATATTCCGTCACCCCAACCCCGATTGCCTCCTTTGCATATTCAAAGTCGTCATAGCCGCTGATAATCAATATCTTAATGCCAGGCAGTTCCTGCTTTACCAACTTGCTTAACTCCAATCCTGTCATAAAGGGCATGCGGATATCCGTAATCAGAATATCCGGCTTCTCCTTCAAAATCATAGGCAGCGCCAGTTCCCCATCGCTGGCCTCCCCCACAAATTCATATCCCTCTTTCTCCCATTGGATGCTGCTCTTTATCCCTTCCCGAATCAGCATCTCGTCTTCCACCAAAAACACCCTGACCATATCCGCAACCTCCACTCATCCTATGTCTCTAAAACGCTTTTTCCTCTCCCCGCTCAAAAACTCCCATCATCTCCCTAGTCAGGCTGATTCCGTCATCGTGAGCCGGCATCCTGTCCCGCTCGAACCAGCCAGCCTCTGCCAGTTCTCCCGCATCTCTATGTATCTCATCCGAGCCTTCCAGCTCGCAAAAAAATCCCAAAAGCAGGTTGCCATCTATCCCCCAGGGCTGGCTCTTATAATATCGAATATTTTTCACCCGCAGACCCACTTCCTCCATCACTTCCCTGCGCACTGTCTCCTCCGCCGTCTCCCCAATCTCCGTAAAGCCAGCCAGCAGGGCATATTTTTTATATTCCCGATCCGCATATTTTGACATCAGAATTCGATTTCCATCCGTCACTGCCACAATCACCGCCGGGGCAATCCCCGGATATATGGCATTGCCGCAGGACGGACACCGCATCATCCGCTCCCTATCATCCTGCACCGTCCTCTCCCCGCACCTGCCGCAAAAGCGACTGGCCGAATACCATTGGTGCAGATGCCAGCCAGTCATAATGGCAAAACAGATCTCCTTATTTATCATCTGGCGAAAAGAGCGCACCGGGGCATATTCATACGCACCAAAAGGAGCCACCTCCCCCTGAAAGGCAAAATAATCCATCTCTTCTATAGAAAAATAATACTGCAAAGAGGACCGCCAATCCCCCTCGCCAATCTGCCTCCCCAATTCCCCCAAACGAGGCAAAGACAGATTCTGCCGGGCATCCTGCCCAATCAAAATCTGCCTCTCTCGAAACACTAGAATGATGCTATTTTCTAAAGGTTTCTTATCCTGATATTGATTATCCAATTTCTTAGGAAAAATATCCTGTATCATCCTGATTCCCCTTTTCTCTCCAGAAAACCACGAGCGTCACGCTCCGCAAGACCGTTCGGTTTCGCAGATCCCTTCGCTCAAATCAAATACTGCGTCCAATGATTCAAAACCACTAGTACAACGAAAATTAAGTCTTTGATATATTCACGCAGGATAATTGATTCAGATGCAAGGAAGAAAATCGACGGTGTAGTGGATGCTACAGCTAGATTTTCTGACGTAGCAACTGAACAATTAGACAAGTGAAGATGTCAGTTACTTAATATTCGTTGTACTAGACACAGTATAACTTTTTTTCTGAAAAACATCAAGAGATACCAAT
>CATKZA010000105.1 GCA_949841235.1 uncultured Clostridiaceae bacterium | reverse complement strand
TAAAGCCACCCCCACGCAGGAGCCAAGCCCCAATGTGGTAATAGCATCTGGCGTACGGCAGATATTTGCGTCCGCCATACCAACTTTTATCATTTCTGACATCTCCATCACCTTAACCCTAATGATTTCATAATACGCCCATATGATTCCAGTGTCGGAATCAGAATAAAATATCCGCTGATATCCACATTCATATCATTGAATACCGATTGAATCAGCAGTGCCTTATCACCCAATTTGCCAAATTCAATCGCAGGAACGCTCAGAATCGCCCCCGCCATATCGAACGCCAAACTAGGCACAGATACATTGATTGTCAGATTCGTCATGCCCGATATGGCAGACAAATATGCTCCGGAAATGATATTGCCGATTTCCTGCAAGGCAGACTTTTCTATGTCAGAAAACTCCCCCTCGTCTCCCGTCACGCATCCCATCAGCTGCTGCACGAACAATCTCGCCGCACTGCTCTCCAGGATAAATAACATGGTTCCTTCAATATCGCCTTCCAAATTTAGCAATATTCCCGCCACCAGAGTCTCGGCCCCGCCGATAATCTCTGCCAGTTCCGCAAAAGTCAGCATCTCCACTTTAGGAACATTCATGTCGATTTTTGTATTAATAAGTTGGGACAATGCAGTTGTCGCATTGCCCGCACCAATATTGCCTATTTCAGTCAGCACATCAAATTCAAAGTCATCCATGCTATCATTTTCTTTTTGCATAGAGTTCCTCCATTCCTAAAACCATCTTTTCGTCACTATTCATCTTATACGCTTTCCTTCTCATTGATTACTGATGTGATGCTCAGCAGCGTAACCAATCCCTCCTCGGTCTTGCCCACGCCGCTTAGGTACTGTTTATTTACGTCATTGCTCTCCGATGCATCCGGCTTGTCGATCTCCTCTTCCGAGAGGGTGATCACTTCCTTCACCTCATCCACGATAATGCCTATGGCAGACTGGGACTCCGGCTTGATAATGATAATGCGGGTTGCATTGGAATACTCATCCGGCTCCAAGTCAAATTTTAGTCGGAGGCTCATCACGGGAATAACCTCGCCCCGGAGATTAATCACTCCCTTGAAGTAGTTCTGCGCACTGGGAATCCTAGTGATTCTGGACATGCGCACGATATTGTCTATGTATTTTATATCAATACCGTACTGCTCCTCCCCCAGGCTGACCACAATATATTGCTTGCCTTCGCTGGCAACTTCCAAGTTCTGAACATCATTGATATCTTCCATGTCTGTGCCCCCCTATACTAAAGTATTTGCTTCCAGAATCAGTGCAATCTCGCCGTTGCCGAGAATGGTGGCGCCACTGATCAGCTTGCTGCAGCGAATATAATCGCCTATTGGCTTGATTACGATTTCCTGCTGGCCGATCAAATTGTCAACTACCAGCCCCGCCTGCTTGTCACCCTTCTTCACAATGACCACGGTCAGGCTCTCCGGCTTGAACTCGCCAGGCTCCACATCCAGCAGCTTATCCAGACGAATCAGCGGAATCACCGTTCCCCGGAGGTTGATGACCTCCTTGGTCTGCACCTGCTTCACCTCACCAAAGGCCACATCTTCGATGGTCTGGATGCTGCTCAGAGGAATCGCATATTTCTCGGCACCAATTTCCACCATCAATGCCTGGATAATCGCCAAGGTCAGCGGAAGGCGTATAATGAAGCTGCTTCCCTCGCCAAGTTCCGTCTTGCACTCAATACTGCCGCCCAAGCCCTCGATTTTCGTCTTTACCACGTCAAGACCCACGCCGCGCCCAGACACGTCAGTAATCTTCTCCGCCGTAGAGAAACTGGGACGGAAGAGCAGATCAATGAACTCCTTGTCAGACATTGCCGCCGCCTGTTCCTCTGTAACGGTACCTCTGTCCAAAGCCTTATTTTTGATTTTTTCTATATTGATGCCGGCACCATCATCCCGCACCTCAATATTGACATTGTTGCCATCCTGATACGCATCCAGATAAATATGGCCCACTTCGTCCTTTCCTAAAGCAATGCGCTCCTCATTGGACTCCAGGCCGTGGTCGGCAGAGTTGCGGAGCAAATGCTGCAGCGGATCCCCGATCTCGTCAATTACCGTGCGGTCAAGCTCGGTATCCTCACCAGTCATGTGGAGTTCCATCTTTTTGCCCAGCTTCTTATTCAAATCGCGAATCATGCGGGGGAATCTATTCACCACAGACTCGATGGGAACCATCCGCACCTTCATGACAGACTCGTGAAGATTGGTAGTTACGCTCTCCAGATACTCAATCTGCTCATTAAAGCCCGTCTCGCTCTTGGTCTCCGTCTCATCCCCGGAACTCATGGAAACCAGACCGTTTTTGGCAATGATCAACTCGCTCACCAGATTCATCAGCACATCCAGTTTCTCAATATCCACCCGGACAGTCCTGCCCACCGTGGGCTTGGCTGCCTTTGCGGGCGCCTTCTTCGCCGCCTGTTTCGCTGCGGGCTTGGGTGCCGCCTGCTGGGCAGCAGGCGCATTTCCCGCCGGCTTCGGTGCGGCAGCGGGTGCATCAGGCTTCTCCTCCTCCGGCTTGGCTGCCGCCTGGGGAGCCGCGGCGCTTCCGTTTGCCTCAAATGGCCCAATGACCGCCTCTCTGATTTCTGAGACAGACTCAATGGCATTCTTGATCTTCTCCATGCTCTCCTTGGTAAAATATACCAGGCTAAAATCCATCTCGAATTTCTCATCCTCGATATCCTGCACGTCGGGAACTGCCTTGATGACCTCCCCCATTTCCTCCAGAGCCTTAAATACCAAAAATGCCCTGGCAGCCTTCAAGATGCAGGTTTCTTGCAAATACACAGTAATGCCATAAATATTTTGATTCTCATTCTTTGCCTTGTCAAAGGTATTTTTCTCAAAATCCGTAATCTGAATCGTATCGTACTTTATCTCTCCGGCACTGGCATTTACTGCGGCTGAAGCCTCTGCCTTCGGAGCGGCCGCCGCATCCCCATCGGAAGACTTGCCTGTGGCCTTCTCCGCAATGCTGTTCAGGGAATTGATGATGTCCTCATTCTCCTCCGTCCCCTCGTTGGCCGTCTCCAATATTTCCGCCAGATAGCCTTCCAGGGCATCCAGCCCTCGGAAAAGCACATCCACCAATTCCGGCTCCACCTTCATGGTCTCGCTCCGGATTTCCTGGAACACATTTTCCATGTCGTGGGTCAGACGCTGCATCCGCTTGAATCCCATCGTGCCGGCCATTCCCTTCAAAGAATGGGCGGCGCGGAAAATCTCATTGATCGTGTCCATATTTTCCGGTTCCTGCTCCAAGATCATCAACTGATCGCTCAGAGTCTGTAAATGTTCCTTTGTCTCATCAATAAAAATTTCAAGATACTGACTTACATCCATGTTAGCGCACCCCCACATGCTCTGTTATCGCATCAGCAATTTTCTTTAATTCCACCACCTGGTCCACCGCCCCTGCCTCATAGATTGCCTTGGGCATCCCATATACGGTGCTCGTCGCTTCATCCTGCGCGATAACGTAAATTTTATTTGTCTGTTCCAACTGAAGGATTCCCTTCGTACCATCCATCCCCATGCCTGTCATCACTACGCAGACAATCTCGTCAAAAGAAGACTTCATCAGAGACTCATACATAATGTCAGCACAGGGCTTCAAGCCATTTCTGGCAGCCTCCACAGTCACGGAAAGGGTATGCTCCTTCTTCCCCTTCTCAATCAGGCGCATCTGCGAGCCGCCCCTTGCCATGTACACACTTCCTTTCTGGATGGCCTCTCCATGAACCGCTTCCTCCACATGAATCTCGCTCAGCTCATCCAGACGTTTGCTCAGCGAACCGGTGAATCCCTCCGGCATATGCTGCACGATCAGCACAGGAGCATCCAAGTTCTTCGGAAGAAAAGGAATGACATACTGCAGCGCTTTTGGTCCTCCCGTGGAGCACGCCAGTGCCACCAACTTCCTCGCACCGCTTCCCAAAGGCTTCTTGGAATGTTTGGAAGTATCGCCCCGCCTGATTTTCTGAATCGCAGAGGGCGCAGCCTTGGGCATCTCCTGCGCGGCAACCGAATCACGTTTCGGCTTCCCCTGCTTCTCCTCCCCGCCGCTGGACAGTCCCGTAGCAGCGTAGAGCATGGAAACCAGACGCTTGCCAAAGGAATCCCCCTTGGCCTCGGCCAGGCTGTCCGGCTTGGTCACGAAATCAAAGGCTCCCAATTCCAATGCCTGAATGGTCTCCTTCGCCCCTTCCTTGGCAAGGGTACTGACAATCAATACATTGATGCGAATGCCATCTCTCCGCAATTCCCGAAGAAGTTCGATTCCATTCATCTTAGGCATATTGATATCCAGAACCATAGCGTCAAATGTCTTGCCCGACCGAAGAATTTCCAGTGCCTCCAATCCATTCATAGCATATTCTTCTGCCTGAAGTTCTCCATCCGAATTAATTATATCAAAGAGAACCCTTCTCATAAGTGCAGAATCATCCACCCCCAATACTTTTTTCATGATCATCCTCTTTTCTACACTGCTTTCTGTGCATCATGCATGTTTGTGCTATGGTAAGCCGCAAGGCGTCCATTGCAGTGCGCAGTCACAAACTTGCCCCACAAGCACTGCTTGTGGTTACAAGCTCTGCCTGTGGTTACAAGCTTTGCTTGTGTTTTTTCCTTACATTCTCGCTCAGCCCATATGTTCTTCCCGCTCTAACCGGAATACATAACGTATAATCTGCTCTTTCTCTTCCTCAGAAACTCCCACGTATTTCATGCGAATATCGTAGAAATCCTGCTCATTCCTCAATTTTCCTGCATGTACCACCTGTCCGAGAAGGGACATGGCCACCGTGCCCCCCTCCCGCTCAATATCAAAAGCAACCTGAAGATATTCATTCAGCCGCACTTCCCGTTTCGTAGTAAAGCGAATTCCTCCCCCGCTGATATCCACCATAAAATCCTCATACTCCAGAGAATCCACGTCCACCTTCTCCCGGGGCAGCTCCCCCTGAATGCTTTCTCCTGGCACCCTTCGGAACAGCATCCTCCCATGGCAGGACACCCTCTGGTGCTTCCTGCGCTGCACCTGCTCCATGGGCGACACGATTTCCAGGGAAACCATATGATTTCCATCTGCTGCGAAAGAAGAGCGGTAATACACATAAGTGAGATAAACCTTCTCATAGGAGAGGATATAAATGGCATAGCAGCTCATTTTATCCAGAGAGATTTCCCTCTCCAGTTCCACTTCGATCTCCGTCTCGGACACAAATTTCCGAATCATGCCCCTGCATGTGCTTCCATCTTCAAAATTCGTTATTTTTCCCGTATCCCTTCCCACGGGAAAAATTTTAACCGACGCATCCTTCTTGATCATCTCTTCTATCATTCGTCTCTCTCCCATGCCAGCGCAAATAGCGGCCAACCAGATCCATCCGGGTTCATCATCCCCCGCCCTGTACCATTCTGGAAAGCAGTCCGGAAAGCCCCTTGTTCCGATTTCTCTTCTGCCCGTCCCCCCCGTTCTCCAGCAACATGGCCAGATCCAGCATGGCTCTGGCAGAAGAAGCATTGGGATAGGCAATGGACACCGGCTGCTGTCTCATCACGGAACGGGGCAGTTTCTCATCATATGGAATATACCCCAGATATTCCATGGGCAATTTCAAAAACTTCTCCACCACTGCATCCAATTTCCGGAAAAGTTCCTTTCCCTCCTGATAGCTGTGCGCCCTGTTGGCCACCATATGTATCATCGGATTATTATGATAAAACTCCCGGTGATGGCACAATGTCTTCAGAAGGGCATAGGCATCCGTGATGGAAGTAGGTTCCGGCGTGGCGACAAGAAGCACTTCCGAACTGGAAATCACCAAATCGATGACCGAGTCAGAAATCCCTGCCCCCGTATCTACAATCACCACATCTGCAATCTGATCCAGTTCATACATTGCCCTCACCAAGCTCTTGACCTGGTCGCCATTCAAATTAGTCAGTTCCCGCAGGCCGGACCCCCCGGAAATAAACCCTATCCCCTCAGGGCCGGGCGTGATAATCTCCCGCAGGCTCCTGCCCCGGAACATCATGTCGGCCAAGTTGTATTTGGGGCGAATCCCCAACATCACCTCCACATTGGCAAGGCCAAAGTCCGCATCCAAAATCACCACCCGCTTCTTCATCTTGCCAAACTGAATGGCCAGATTTACGGAAATATTCGACTTTCCCACGCCACCCTTGCCGCTGGTGACCGTGATCACCCGCGCCAAGTGCCGCCTCGTATTCTGTTGTTTGATAATATTTCTCAACTGCTCAGCCTGATCCATCAGCCATTTCCTCCCAGAAGCTGCTTTGCGATGTTCTGCGCATCAATCTTTCCGATATCATCCGGCACATTCTGACCGCAAGTGGTATAGGAAAGGGGAGCCCCTGTCAACATATGAATATTATAAATATTGCCAAGGGTGTCTGTCTCGTCCAATTTTGTAAAAATCAAACTATACTT
>CATKZA010000104.1 GCA_949841235.1 uncultured Clostridiaceae bacterium | reverse complement strand
TTTTCATCTTAAAAATTAAGCAAGCAAACACTGCCAGATGTAAACAATATTTATCGCAATATGCCGTGGATAAATGCATTCATACAAGTAAAAAACACCATGTTTCATTAAATTCCCCTTGACACTCTTGCCTATAATACATATAATTAATTTATATAAATAGATTATATAAGTCAATTATATTTGGAGGATAACCCATGCCAAAGCAAAAAATCACAAAAGAAATGGTGGTGGATGCCGCATTTCAAATAGCGCGAAGCCAGGGAATGGAATGCGTCCTGGTAAAAAACATTGCTGACAGAATCGGATGTTCCGTACAGCCTATCTACAGCTACTGCCACAATATGGAGGGATTGAAAGAAGAAGTGATTGACCAGGTCAATCATTTTGTGAGAAAATTCTTGGCCGCCCGCCTAAATCCCGATGATTTATTTCGCAGCACAGGACAGGCATATATCAAATTGACAGAAGAAGAGCCGCACATTTTTAAAATATTCATACTGCATGAGCGGAAGGGAATCTCGTCCCTTGCAGAACTCTATCAATCCGAGGCAAATCCTGAAATGGCCGGGTTCATCGCAGAGCAGCTAGATATATCCCCGGCACAGGCCGCCACCCTGCATTTGCATATGCTGGTCTACACCATCGGCATCGGAACAATCTTCTCAGTAACCACGCCGGGTATTCCCGCAAAAGAAATTTTCGCCCAGCAGGAAAGCGCATATCAGGCATTTTTGAAACAGGCAATAGAGCAAGACCCGGAATTGACATAAGCCCAAATGCACGCATTTTGCAATGGCAACACAGCAGCGTTGATGATAACGCAGCAGATGGAATATCATGCAAGTAAAAACTACGAAATTTAACCGACGGAGCAATATCAATATAAAAGGAGGAAGCAGATATGCGCAACAATGCAATGATACTCTATAAAAGCAAGACGGGCTTTACCAAAAGATATGCTGAGATGATTGCCGAGGAATTAAATTGTCCCACCGCAGAATGGCGATCTGCAACAAAAAAGGCGATTTCCCGGTACGACACGATCATCTATGGAAGCCGGGTACATGCAGGACGATTTGACGGATATTCCCAAGCCAAAAAAATGTTCCTCAGAAGTGGTTCTAAGAATTTCATCCTATTTGCCACCGGTGCCATGCCAAATATCAGCGAAGATATCATCCGGGAATTTTGGAGCCAGAATCTGTCAGCAGAAGATTTAAAGGCATTCCCTCATTTTTACATGCAGGGCGGGTTATGTTACGAAAAAATGGGGATTGGAGACAGAATGATGATGCGGGCGGCAGCCGCCATGATAAAAAAGAAGAAGGACAAAACTCCCCAAGACAGGGAATTTGAGCAGGCAATCGCAACATCCTACGATATTTCCTCCAAAGAATATATCATGCCCCTAAAGGATTGCTATCTTCAACTGCAACAAAGTGCGGTAAGGCACTGCTGATTACCGAAACGGCAGAGCCGTGAACGATAACACACAAAGTTACTATTTACAGTCAATTTGAAGAAAAAATCAATGAATCCCTTGCCTTCTTTGAAACAATGGGGTATACTTATCTTGTATTAGGGAGTAACTTGCATATTCGATATGTTATGTGTTTCGTCAGTACGGGAGCATTCCCCGGAGCACATTGTAAAAAGTGAGACTATTACTGTTATTTTATTACAGTATCTGTCTCGCTTTTTTTATTTGCATTTTACTCATTCATTTACGCAGCAAATAAGAATACAATCACATTAGAAGGAAGGAGAGATGAATATGTTATTTTTCCATGCTATGATTTTAACCGTAGGCTTCGCAGCACTGATTAAGGGCGCAGATTTATTTGTGGACGGCAGTTCCGCACTTGCCAAATTTTTCAAAGTACCTGGCGTAATCATCGGGCTGACCATAGTTGCTCTGGGAACCAGCGCTCCCGAATTGGCAGTCAGCACATCCGCAGCACTGCAAGGCTCCAATGAAATCGCGCTGAGCAACGTGGTGGGATCCAATATTTTCAATCTGCTATGCGTATTGGGGATTTGCGCAATCATCCACCCTGTGCCCGTAGACGCATCCTTTCTCCGAAGGGATTTTCCCATATCCATAGCCGCAACATTCTTCATTCTGATTGCCACCAGCCTATCCACCATTCTTTCCGGAAAATTATTCTGCCTCGAAATGGAACAAATGGCAGGCAATGTAAGCAGAGGCACAGGCATAGTAATTTTGCTGGCATTTCTTTCTTACATGGCTTATTTGATTCACGATGCGAAGAAGCATCCGGAAGAAAGAGACGAAGAACAGCACCAGCCTCTCTGGAAATGCTTCGCCCTGATCGCACTGGGACTGGCATTTGTCATTGCAGGGGGCCAGAGCGTGGTCTTTGGCGCAAAGGAAATCGCCAGGGCACTGGGGATGTCTGAAACCTTGATTGGCCTGACGGTAGTTGCCATCGGCACTTCTCTGCCGGAATTGGCTACGTCCGTGATTGCCGCACGAAAAGGCGAAACCGGGCTTGCAGTGGGAAATGTGATCGGCTCTAATATTTTCAACCTGCTCTTTATCCTGGGAATCTCTGCCACGATACATCCCATCGGGGTAAATGCTGCCTCCATCTATGATTTGATCATATTGGCCGCAGTGAGCATCCTATGCCTTGCCTTTTCTTATACCAGAAAGGCAATTACCCGTCTGGAAGGCGTGGCGATGATTTGCATTTACATGTTATGCGTCATCTTTGCCGCAATTCGATAACCGGAAAAAACGCATAGACACACGACCGTGAATAGTAACATTCCATGCCTGATCCATCACGAGATGGAACGGAGCAGTTTACTTTGAAAGCAGCCTGATGTATAATGATTCCATCGTTATGAAAATTGCGATAGAATCAGGAATCGCTTTTGCTAGCACATCGAAAATAGCGTCAATCAGAAAGGCATTGCATATGAACGTGATAGAAATTAATCATCTGACAAAAAACTATGGAAAACACAGGGGAGTATCCGATGTGAGTTTCCATGTAGAAAAAGGAGATGTCTTCGGATTTCTGGGACCTAACGGAGCAGGAAAATCCACCACGATCCGCTCCATGCTTGGACTGATTCAATTCCAAGAAGGCAGCATTAACATTCTGGGAAAAGATATTAGAAAATATAGGGAAAGCATTTTGGCAGATGTGGGATACATGCCCTCTGAAGCCATGTTCTATCCCAATATGAAGGTACGGGATATCATAAAGATGGCAGCTAAGGCGAGAAAGCGCAACTGCTCAGCGGAAGCCGAAAAATTGTGCGACCGTCTGCATGTTGACCTAGATAAAAAAATCAGCGACCTATCCCTAGGCAACCGCAAGAAAGTCAGCATCGTATGCGCTATGCAGCACAAGCCAGAACTATATATTTTTGACGAGCCTACCAGCGGATTGGATCCTCTGATGCAGACAGAATTTTTCAAATTAATTGGAGAATATGTGGATCAAGGCGCAACCTGCATGCTCTCCACCCATGTCCTCTCGGAAGTCAGACAACACTGCAAAAATGTCGCAATCATGAAGGAAGGCAAACTGCAGCGAGTGGATGCCGTGGCAAATATTACAAAGACCAACGCCAAGAGAATCCAGATGGTGAGGGACGGACAGCCGGAAGATTTTCTATACGAAGGCGATCTGAATGCTCTATTTCGGGAACTGGCAGAGCATGATATTTCGGATATCCTAATCCAGGAACCATCTCTGGACGAGATTTTTATGCATTATTATCAGAACTAATACTCCGCTTGTCCACAGCAACGCAACAGTGCTTTCAGCACCAGCCGCAACAAGCTCACTCCATATGTTTGATTGGCAAGATTCCATGAGAAATATAACGAGTAATTAGGAGAAGGAGAAAATTATGCGAACAATTTATGAGCATGAATTAAAAAGTTCTATCAAGACATTATTTATATGGTTTATCTGTGCGGGAGGCATGGGGTTTGCCTGCATCCTGCTGTTTGCCAGCATGAAGGAAAGCATGGAAAACATGGCGGAAAGCTTTGCCTCCATGGGCGCATTTTCCGACGCATTCGGCATGAGCCAGCTAAGCATGGCCACCCTGCCGGGATTCTATGCCACAGAGGTAGGTACAATCCATGGGCTTGGCGGTGCCATGTTCGCCGCAATCGTCAGCACATCTATGCTTTCCAAGGAAGAGGACGGGCATACCAGCGAATTCCTCTTCTCCCTCCCCATCTCGCGAAGCAGGGCAGTCGCTGCCAAATGGTGTGCCGCCGCCACGCTGATCTCCCTCTTCCAAATCCTCTGCGTTGCATTATACCTTCTGGGAATATTGATTCTGGGGGAAAAGATGCCTATGGGCAGATTTTTCCAATTCCATGCCCTGCAGCTTCTAATGAACCTGGAACTCTCTGCTATATGCTATGGACTATCCGCATTCATGAAAAAAAATAAAATTGGACTGGGACTGGGGATCGTGCTATTATTATATGCCTACGACCTGATCGTCCGGGTAATTCCCGACCTATCCCGCTGCAAATTTGCAAGTCCATTTTCCTACGCAAACCCCTCTGATATCTTTAGCACAGGAAATGTAGATGAAACCGCCCTTCTCTTTGGAGCGGTGGTGCTGATACTGGGAATTACCACGTCACACATGGTGTATGCCAGAAGAGACTTAGCGGCATAAAAAGGTGCGACTAAAAAATACGAGCCTTTCATGGCTCGCAAATGCCTCGCCATGAAAAACTCGTACTTTTAGCATGCATCATTCTAAAAATCCTCGAATGCTATTACCCTGTAAAAAACAACACGCTTTTATCCTACTGCCGAAGCAGTTTCATATGCTTCTTTATAACTCAGCACTTTGTTGATATAATTCTTGCAATAAGAAGGAATGCCCCCATGCCTCTTCACTGCGCCACTCCCCGCATTGTAGGCGGCCAGTGCCATACGCACATTTCCATTAAACTCTTTTAACTTCTGCTTGATGCACTTTGCCCCGCCCATGATATTCTGCTCAGGATCAAACACATTTTTCACGCCCAAACTCTTGGCCGTTGCCGGCATCAGCTGCATCACGCCCGAAGCTCCCGCACTGGACACATCCTTTGCATTAAAGTTGGACTCTGCTTTTGCGATAGCCTTCAGAAGGCTCTCAGACACGCCATATCGCTGTGCCGCCTTTTTAAAATAGGCATCATATTTTGTCTTTTTCATGGAAGAGGCAGAAGTGGTATTCTCAGACGAAGAGTCTGTTTTCTTAGCCTCTTCCGTCACATCTACATAGACAATATTCTTTCCTGTGACGGGATCCCTGTACATCACTTTCACATCCCCTGCATTCTGGGCATCCTCCGCCTGACTGGCATTCTTTGTCGTGTTGGCATCGGTCTGATTATCATTTTTCGCCGTTGCAGCATGCTGTGAAACGGCCTGGCTGTCATTTTCTTCCGCTGCAACATGCTGTGATGCACTCTGCGCACCGGAAGCCGTCTGCTCATTATCCAACACTGCATCAAAGGGAATCAGCGTAGTGGCACCCTTTTCCTTTGCCGAATAGGCCACTAACGGCTTGATATGCAAATACGAAACGCTCTGTACCATGACTTTTCCCCTTTCTGCCCAGCAGTACGAAATCTCCATCCTTCACATTATACTTCTTTTCTGTCCATCTGTCCATCCCCAAATTTTTCATTTCCACTCCACCCATGCCCTGCCTTGATATCAAATAGCTGGGAAAGGGTAAGATCATCGCAAGCCGAATGGGTCTGCCCTTCCTGCGTCTTGGTGATTTTTCTGTCTGCCACCTCTGGCAACATCTGTAACATCTTGCTTTCAGAAGCCACTTTTGTCACTCTGGCTTCTCCATCCATCACTTGTGCAGGCATCACTTCCCTGGCACTTCTGTCCCCATCTTCCACTTGGGCTGGCATCACTTCTTTGGCCCTTTGATCCCCATCTTCCACTTGGGCTGGCATCACTTCTTTGACCCTTCTGTCCCCATCTTCCACCCGGGCAGGCTTCACTTCTTTGGCCCTTTCGTCCCCATCTTCCACTTGGGCTGGCATCACTTCCCTGACCCTTCTGTCCCCATCTTCCACCCGGGCAGACATCACTTCTTTTGCCCTTTCGTCCCCATCCTTCACTTGTGCCGGAACTACTTTCCTTGCACTTCTTTCTCCATTTTTCCCAAAAACGCATGGACTGCCGGGAAAAGTAACTTCTGCCCGCTTTGCCCTGCAAGCCTTGGCCATTTTGCCGGGCAGAACCTCTTCCTTCGGAACCCGAAACTTCCCCGATATCGGTTCCTTCACCCGTGCCTCCCTACAGGCAATTACCTTTGCCGCTTTCCCCTCTTGCACCATAGCACACCCTCCCAATACTTAATTTTCGTTGCATTAGCATTTGCTGAAGCAATATTTTTCTTCTCTATGACTGTAAATCGTATCAAAAGTATAGTTACTATTCACAGCCATTCATCCTATCATGCGATAGACCCGCTGCCTAACGGCA
>CATKZA010000103.1 GCA_949841235.1 uncultured Clostridiaceae bacterium | reverse complement strand
GTTGCCAGACAGCAAAAAATGCTGTCTGGCAATTAAAATGTGGAATGCATCATGATAGTGAATAAGGAAGGAAAGCATATGAGAGAGAGAACAGCGAAAAGGATTCTGGCATTCTTGCTGGCGGCATCATTGCCTCTGTCCGGCATGGGCGGCATGGCCGCCCGTGGGGAGGCCGCCGGGAAAAAGGTCACGGTAAAGCTGAATAAAACGCACATTACCGTGAAGAAGGGGAAGAAAGCCACCCTGAAAATCATCAAAAAGAATGTGAAAAAGATCGTTTCGGTAAAGTGGTCATCCAAAAATAAAAAGATTGCCACGGTAAGCAGCAAGGGAAAAGTGAAGGGCATCAAGGCCGGAAAATCAACGGTGATTACCTGCAAGGTGAAGTATCGGGCGGGCAGCTCCAAGAAGGTCAAGACGAAAAAACTTCAGTGCAAGGTCAAGGTTAAGAAAGATTCCGCCCAGCCGGCACAGTCCGCTCAGCCCACGCAGTCAGCCAAGCCTGTCCAGCCGACGCAGTCTCCCCAGCCCACGCCTACGGCAGATCCGTCCCAGGAGGCGGGAGGCAGGGCGCTGGTGCCGGAGATCATGAGGGAGAACCGGGTACGGCAGAATCCCTACCTGTCAGCGGAAGAGTCGATGATACACAATGACATCTATAATTCCGATGTCACGGAAAAGGCCATGCCCCTTGGCATTGATACGGAGATCGTGGAATCCAAGACAAGCGACAGCCCTGTTGCGCCGCCGGCATTTTTCTATGATAATTATGGCAATGCGGTATCTCCCTATAGCCAGCTCAGGGAGGATGGGAGCGTTCTTTCCGGCGGGATTGCAATCCGGGATATGGATAGCAGCAATCTGAAGATTTTGGGGAAATTTCAGCCGGTTCTTGACGATCATGGATCGAAATACGGGATACAGATATCCTATTCCTTTGTAGATAAGGAAAATTATCTGGTAGGGCCTACCACCCATGGCCATGTGGTGATGGTCAAGACTTATGACGACCGGGGGAATATTCTTCCTGTCTTTGAGAAGAAGCTGGATGTGGACGTGGTATCCCAAGGGGTTCACGCTCTTGGCGAGGATATTGACAGGAACCTTCTGAGCATTACTTACGATTACGAGGGGAATATCTGGTTTGTCACAGGAGGCTTCCACAAGAATCCTTCCTATTCCAAAGCGGGCTTTGTGGGATATCTGGAACGGGAATATATTGACCGCGTTCTTGGTGGCGAGAGCGTGGAGGATGCGTCGAAATACCTTCATTATGCAAAGCTTGCGGAAGGGGAAAATGCGGAGAATGGCATTGCCGCCCACGAGGCGGGCTGCGTGGTTCTGACAAATCAGGCCTGCCATCTATTTACAGCCCATTCCGGCGTGGAGGAAAAGTGGAGCAGTTCTTATGAGAGTTCTGGCGGAAAGGGCGCGCGGCCGGACAAAGGGATAACCGGCGCAGGCTTGGCATGGGGCGGCGGCAGCTCGCCGACCTTGACAGACCACATGGTGCTGTTCACTGACAATCAGGAGGTGGTCAATCTCATAGCCCTTGACATCGAAACGGGAAAGACGCTGGTCACGGCTCCGGTACTGGACTTGGGCAGGGATGTGACCGTTTCCGTGGAAAATTCCATCTGCGTGTACGCTCCCGATGAAAAGCGGGCATCCGTGCTGGTGTGCAACTGGCATGGTGCGGGCAGTGCAGACCTGTCCAAGGAGGATGCGGATTCTTCTATCCAGTCTTATGACAATATTTATGATAAGAACTGGATAGAAAAGGGCTCGGCGTGCCTGATGCCCGGCGTGGAGCGCATCGATGTGGTAAGGCAGGAGGATGGAAGCTATCGGACGGAAAAGGTATGGGTCAGGAAGGATCTGAAGGATACTTCCATGATAAAGCTCTCCACTTCGGCGGGGTATTACTACGGCTATACCCAGGATGAGAAGACTTCCCAGTGGGGGTTCATTGCCCTGGATTACAGAACCGGGGAGACGGTGATGTGGAAGCCGGTATCGGATCAGAAGGAATATAATAATATGGCGGTGGGCATTATGCAGGGGGATAATGGAAATGCTATCTACTGCCCCACCAATTCCCAGAAGCTCCTCCGCATGCAGGATCGCTTCGCCTATCTGCCGAAGCAGCCGGACAAGAAACTGGACATAGTGAAGATGGAACGCCATGCCATGGCGGAGAAGGACTTTCGGGAGGCATCCAATACCAGTCAGGTTCCAGCCACCTACCTGATGTCCGCCACCATTGATGATGCCGGCAAGGACAGCCAGACGCTGGCTTTCCGTGTAAACGGGCTGGAAGGCAGCATCCTGGGATATGGATTGTATTACAGGGATCAGTCAGGAAAGCTGAAAGAGTGCCGGGAGGCAGTCTTTACAGACCGTCAGGGACGGGCATTGGATTGCACGGAGAAATTAACCCCGGAGACAGTCTATGAGGTGCGCTTGCAGACAGAGGATGGCGGCAGAATGGACTGTGACGGAGAGGCGGGCAGGATCAAGACAAGCGTCATTCTTGCCACTGCCAGCGATGCATCCGGGGCGCAAATGTCAGACGAGGAACTCTATGCCATGGCAGTGAGGGATGCCGCCATTGCGGAGGAAGATGAGATCAAGCCATTGGTATCCCTCACGAAGAAGGATCCCCTTGTCACTTGGGATGACCAGGGGCGGGTTCTGCTGTGTACGTGGCACAGCTATCCCGACAGCTACCCGGAGGGAGAAACGGTGACGGCAAAATGGGGATATGTCTGGACATTTACGGATAAGGAGATGGCAACCCACGCCGGGGAACTGGCGAAGTCAAAGGATGCCGTGATGCGGATGAGGCAGCTGATCTCCATCAATCCCGGCAAAACCCACAGTACGGTGACAGGCCTGTGGGTGGATCCTTCTGATGTCCTGCGTCCCGCATATCAGAGCGATCCTGCCGTGGGGAGCATGTGGACGGCATTTCCGGAGGGAGAAGAGGTGGAGGAATCCTTTCGGGGCTGGTTTGACCAGAATATTCTGGATTCCTATTATTATGGAAGCTATCCGTGGACAAGGCTTGGCTATACCTATGATTGGGCGGATAATGGGAAAGAGTATGGGCTGACGGAATTTTTGATCAAAAAGGGAGCCCGGGCAGAGGTGGCGTTTACCCAGACCACCGATGAATTTTTACAGCGGCTCTATGATGGCGCAAAATAACGCAGGATGAATGGCAAGGTCTTGATCGGGGGAATGCAATATGATGATAGAAAAGGGAGAGGCAGGGGATGGGAGATATGTTTTTCCTAAGCGGGGGAAAAAGAAACTGAAGCTGGCCCAGGAATTGAAGCAGAATGTATATCTGTATGGCATGACGGGAATGGGCAAGACTGCCCTGGTGAAGCATGTGCTTGGCCGAAGGAGTTATTTTTATTATTCTGCCAGGGAGAACGGGGCGGAGGAGATTCTCATTCCGGAAGATGACAAGCCCCATATCGTTGTGATTGATGACCTGCATCATATTATGGACAGCGGGCAGCGGGAGGAATATGCTGATGCTCTTCGCCTGCTGATGCGGCAGAGGAATGTATGGCTCGTCCTGATATCCCGCTGCGTCATTCCCCAATGGCTGATGCCTCTCCATGTGGACAATATATTTTTTATGATTCCGGAGGAAGATTTGCTCCTTGACCGGTGCGACCAGGACAATTTCTTTGAGAGGTGGAATATCAGTCTGTCCCCGGAGCAGGCCGAAAGGATATGGCGGACAGGGGGCGGCACCCCTTTGCTCATGCGCTTGGTGGCATTGGCGGCAGGAGATGTGGACCAGGCGGTGGATGATATGTGGAAGTATTTTCTGAGCATCTATAACCAGTGGGATGGGGAGATGCAGGAATTTCTGGTGGAGATGTCCGTGGTGGAGAGGTTTGATATCAAAATGGCGCAAATGATTACCGGCAGGGGGGATGTTCAGCCGCTCATCAAGAGGATACTGGAGACGGGAAATTTTTTAAGAGAACGAGATGGCATGTATGAATACAATGCCGTTTTGAAAAATTCGATGCATCAACTTCTGGAGAGAAGGGTTGATCTGGAGCAGATGTCCCGCATCTATTACAATACCGGGCGTATGTATGAAATGTATGGGGATATTCCCAATGCCCTGAAAATGTATGAAGCGGGAAAGGATGAGAAAAGCATCTTGCGATTGCTCGTGGCAAATGCCAGGCAGAACCCGGCAGCGGGCCATTATTTTGAACTTCGCCGATATTATCTGATACTGCCGGAAGAATCTATCTGCACCAGCCCTGTCCTGATGGCAGGCATGAGCATGCTGCAGTCGATGCTGATGAATCAGGAGGAAAGCGAGCGGTGGTATCATCTGCTGGAGGAGTTTGCGGCAAAAAATGAGGGGAGAGCCAAAACGGAGGCAAAGAACAGGCTTCTCTACCTGGATATCGGACTGCCCCACAGAGGTGCTTTAAAGACATTGGATTTACTAAAGAATGCCGGCGCTCTGCTAAAAGAGGGAAAGGCCATGCTGCCGGAATTTTCGGTTACGTCCAATCTGCCATCTCTGATGAATGGCGGCAAGGATTTCTGCGAGTGGAGCAAAAATGATAAAGAACTGGCGGTCAGCGTGGGAAAAATTGTGGAATTTGTGCTGGGCAAGTATGGGAAAGGGCTGGTAAGCATTGCCCTTGCGGAGAGTTATTTTGAAAAGGGGCTGAACAGCGGCAAGGTTGTGTCCCTTGCGGAAAAGGGGCGCATGCAGGCGGAGGCCGGTGGGAAGATGGAACTGGTATTCGTGGCGGTGGGGATCTTGGTATGGCTTTCCGTCCTGAATGGGTATGCGGAGGATGCTCAGGATATGCTGGAGAGCTTTCGGCACAGGGCGGAGAAGGAAGTCCCCCAGCTTCTTTCCAATTTGCAGGCACTTAGCTGCCGCATTGCCCTTTATCAGGGAAAGATTCCCCAGATCCTTGGGTGGTTGGAGGAATCCCCGGATGAAAATAAAGAGTTCTGCTCTCTGGAAAGGTTCCGCTATCTCACAAAGATCCGGGCATATATCCAATTTGGAAGATATGATAAAGCTTACGGCCTCTTGCAGAAGATGATCTATTATGGAGAGCGGCAGAAGCGGATTTATGTCGGGATAGAGTCCATGCTTCTCCTTGCCGTGGTAAAGTACCGAATGAAAGAGGATGGGTGGGAACCCATTTTGCAGCAATGCATTGAACGGGCGGAGGAGTATCATTTTGTGAGAGTGTTTTCCAGAGAGGGGGGAGCGATTCTGAAATTGTTGAAGGAGGGGGATTTCACTTGGCAGGACGAAGGATACCGCAAGCAGGTTTTCAAAGAGTGCAGGAAAATGGAGAGCCAGTATCCGGCATATCTGAAGAAAAAGACGGAGGGGGATATCGTTCTGTCAGAAAATGCATTGAACATTCTCCGTTTGCAGGCAGAAGGGTATCGGGTGGAGGAGATTGCAAAGTATCTGCATATCACCAGCAGCACGGTAAAGTATCACAGCAGGGAGACATACCGCAAGCTGGGGGTCAGCGGGAAGGCTTCTGCGGTCAATGAGGCAAAGAACCGGGGGCTGATTTAGTGTATTGCGCTTTAGAAATAGTAAAAAATTGCCAATTCTATTGTGGATAAATTACAATTTTCTTGTGATTCAGGGACATTTTTTGGATGGTATTTTATTTCATTCCGTGTATAATGGCAGAAGTGTAAGGTGCAAAGTTTTTCTAAGGCATGAAAAAACACATGCCAATGTATGAAAACCTTCATCAGGAAAAACGAAAGCCGCACCGATGAAGAACAGCAAAGCTGTTCTTCGGCCGACAGAAGATAGAGATATTCGTAGGAGAAACGGGGTGGAATGATGAAAGAGAACCGATGGATGGAAAGACATAAAGAACTTTTGCTCTATATCGTGGTGGGCGTGTCCATGACATTTTTTAACTGGATTGCCTATTCTGATTTGATAGAAATCATGCCGATGTTTTTTGCCAATGCCCTTTCCTGGGGGCTGACTACCTTTGTCACCTTTCTGATGAATAAGCTGTTCGTGTTCGAGAGCAAGAGCTTTGAGAGAGCCATTGTGGCAAAGGAATTTATTTCCTTCGTGACAGCCAGGGGCGTCACCGGGATGCTGGAGATCGTCATGCAGCCCCAGTTGTATGCCCTGGGCATGAACGGCACGCTCTTTGGCGTGGATGGCTTGGAGGCCAAGGTGACGGTGTGCGTGGCTCTTTCCATCGTAAATTATGTCAGCACCAAGAGATGGGTATTCCGAACAAGGGTAAAACATGTGGAATCAGTTGTTACTTTTCACGGCGTGGGGAATAGATAATATTTTATTATCCTTCGATAGATTACGCTTTTGCAGACCATATTTAATATGATAAAGAGTTTTTTGCTGAAGTATGTAAAAGCATCCAAAAAGAAACCCGGACACGCCTTGCAATATTACGACTTTCGGAGGGAACTATATGCTTTGCGGTTTCGATGCATGATTTATGTGCCTCTCCGATATTCAGAACTTCGTTCTTCATCACGGGCGCGCTCGGCTCTCATGCA
>CATKZA010000102.1 GCA_949841235.1 uncultured Clostridiaceae bacterium | reverse complement strand
GTCTGCGCAATCTCATAATTCCCTCCGCGTGGGCAGGGAGAAGAGAAATTCCGGTCCAACCCCCTCCGTGCTGATTACATTGATATTCTCCCCATGGGCATCCACGATCTCCTTGGTGATAGAAAGTCCCAGCCCGGTTCCGGTCTTATCCTTGCCCCTAGAAAGATCCGTCTTGTAGAATCGGCTCCACACCTTGGAAATGCTCTCCTTGGGAATGCCAATGCCATGATCCTTCACCGACACGAACACCTTGTGGCTCTGCCTGGCCGTATGCACTTCCACCACAGAATCATGATTGCTAAACTTGATGGCATTGTCCAAAATATTCTGCACCACCTGCTGAATCTTTCCCATATCCCCCCACACCATGCATGCGGGCTTCTCAAAAACCAAATCCAGAGAAATCCTCTTTTCCGTGCACCGCTGCTCGAAACTGGCAGAGGTCTGCTTGATTACCTCATTGATATCAAATTCCGACCAGTCCAGCGTCATCCCCCGGCAATCCAACTGATTTAATTCCAGAAGATTTCCCGTCAGCTTGGTCAGCCGCTCCACCTCGAATAAAATGATATCCAAGTATTTCCCCTGCATCTCCGGCGGAATCGTGCCATCCGCCATGGCTTCCACATACCCCTTGATAGAAGTCAGCGGAGAGCGGAAATCATGGGATACGTTGGCAATAAACTTCTTCTGGTATTCATTCATGGCGTTCACTCTGCCGGATAGGTAATTGATGGCATCCGCCATCTCCTTCTGCTCCCTAGGCAATTTCTTCACCACCAGATTATCAAAAGAGCCATCCGCACATTCCTTCGTAGCCTGGGTCAATCTCTTCAGAGGGTATACCGACCGAAAATACAGGTAAAGGAATACCACTCCCACCAGAAACATAACTCCCAGATAGCACGCCATCAATCCGTCCGTATAGCGGTACGCCCTGCCTCTCAGTTCCTCATCAGCCTTCATCGCCACCACGTACCCATTGGTCTCCAGCCACTCCGTCACAGGATAGATCACGCTCACCACGCCCTCCTCCAAAAGACCTGAGGGACGTCTCCCTGTCAGAGACTGATTCTCCAAAAACTTCTCATCATAGGCATTGATATTCTCCCCTTTGCAGGATTCCCTTTTCTCAGAATCCAGCAGAATCTCGCCATCGGAAGCCGCCAGCCAAATCCTAGTCTGTGTCAGCTTTCCCAGAGAGCGGAACTGCCGTTCCAGCGTAGCCCCCTTCGTGCGAAGCACCCTAATATTCGGCACATATTCCACGCAAACCTCCCGTGCCTCCTCGTAGAGCGCATCCTTCTGCTGCTCCACGATTCTCTGATAGATAATCCTTTCCCCGCCTACGTCCAGAACAGCCAGGCCGGCGGCCAGAAGAAGCAAATACCCCAGCACAAACCTCCACTTGATCCCTAATTTCATCCGCTAATCCTCTCGATACTCGAATTTGTATCCAATGCCCCACACTGTCACAAGTTTCCAGGAGTGCTGCCCCCGAAATTTTTGCCGAAGGCGTTTGATATGTACATCCACCGTCCTAGTATCGCCGATATAATCGTAACTCCATATATGGTCCAGCAGCTGCTCCCTGGTAAAAACCTGATTGGGATGGGTTGCGAGAAAATAAAACAGTTCCAGCTCCCTGGGGGGCATGTCCACCAATTCGCCATTATGGCTCACGGAATAATCTGTCAGATTAATGGAAAGCCCCGGATAGCTCACCTTCTCCACCGGCAGGTCATCCGTGGCGGCCGCAAGGGCCGTGGCATCATGATGAAAACGCCGAAGCACCGCCCTCACCCTGGCCACCAGTTCCTTGGAATCAAAGGGCTTAATCATATAGTCGTCCGCCCCCAGTTCCAGCCCCAGCACCTTGTCAAACACTTCGCCCTTCGCAGACAGCATAATCACCGGCAAATCAGAACTTTTCCGCACCTCCCGCAACACCTCGTACCCGTCAATTCCCGGCAGCATCACGTCCAGCAGCACCAGATCCGGCTGATAATCCCTCACCGCCACAAGCGCCGCCTCCCCGTCATGCACCATCTTCGCATCAAAGCATTCCTTTGCCAGGTAAAGGTTAATGAGTTCCGCAATATTCTCATCATCGTCCACAATAAGTATTCTCTGTTTTTCTGCCATGAAGTTCCTCCCTCTCTCATTGTCCCGGCACGCATGCCATCCTCACATGCCGCATCTGCCTCCGTCTCGTCACTTCCCACCGTCTCTCACTGCCATATCACTGGAATTCCACTACCGTCACTCCCATATCCCCCTCGCCGAACTCACCCAGCCGGAAGGACTTCACATACTTCGTCCTCTTCAAATGCCCATGCACCGCTTTCCTCAGCGCCCCGGTGCCTCTCCCGTGAATGACCGTCACCTTGTCCAGATGGGCCAGATAGGCATCGTCCAGATATTTTGACAGCACCGGCATGGCCTCATCCACCGTCATGCCAATGAGATTCACGTCCTGGCGAATCCCCATGGACTTATCCATGCGAATCCTCCCGCCTCCGGTCTGCCTCTTCTCCTGCTTCGGCTCCTGTTTTTTAATCAATTCTATATCATTTAGTTTCACTTTGGTACGGAGCAGCCCCGCCTGCACGAAAAGCTCCCCCTTGTCATTTGGCAGCGTGCTCACCGTCCCCACGGAATTCAGGGAGAAAATCCGCACGTCCGCCCCAATCATCAGATCCTTTGCCTGGACAGAGGAGGCCCGCTTCTTCTTCTCCTTCTTTAACTGCTTGCCGCCCTTCTCCTTAATCTCCTCCCGGAGCCTTGCCCGCTCCTCCTCCATCTCTCGGATATGGCTGTCGCTGCTGGCCCACTTATTATACTTCCGAATGGTCTCATCCGCATATTCCTTGGCCTCCGAAAGAATCCGGCTGGCCTCCGCATTGGCATTGGCGAGAATGCGTTCCTTAGAGCGATCCAATTTCTCGCTCTTCTCCCGCAGTTCTCGCTTTAGCGCATCAATCTCCTTTCGATTCCGAGATGCCGTCTCATGCTCCTGCTCCAGCTTGGCCCGGGTATTCTCCAGATCCGCAATCACATCCTCAAATGCCTGGGCATCGGATGTCACCCGCCCCTTCGCCTCTTGGATAATGTCCTCAGACAAACCCAGTTTTCCCGAAATGGCAAAGGCATTGCTCTTGCCAGGCACGCCGATCAGCAGCCGATAGGTGGGACGCAGGGTAGCCACGTCAAACTCGCAGCAGGCATTCTCCACCCCCGGAGTCTGCAAAGCATAAAGCTTCAGCTCGCTATAGTGGGTCGTGGCCATCACGGTGGTTCCTCTTCCATGCAGATTAGAGAGAATGGCCGTAGCCAATGCGGCACCCTCCACCGGGTCCGTCCCCGCCCCCAGCTCGTCGAAAAGCACCAGGCTCTCCTCATCTGCCCTCTCTAATATGGACACGGTATTCACCATATGGGAGGAAAAGGTACTCAAATTCTGCTCGATGCTCTGCTCATCCCCGATATCTGCATAAACCTCCTGAAATATCCTCAAGCTGGAACCATCGAAGGCGGGAATGTGAAGCCCCGCCTGCCCCATCAGGGTAAACAGCCCCACAGTCTTTAACGACACGGTCTTGCCGCCGGTATTAGGCCCCGTCACCACCAGCAGGGAGACATCCTTCCCCAGATGAATATCAATGGGAACCACCCGATCCTTGGCAATCAGGGGATGCCGCCCCTTCTTAATCTGAATCAATCCATCTTCCGGAAACTTCGGCTCCGTGCCCTTCATTTCCTTGGACAGATTTGCCTTGGCAAAAATAAAGTCCAGCTTGGACAGCACGTAGAAGTCCTGCTCGATCTCAAAGGCCTGCTCCCCGGTGAGATTGCTCAAATCCGACAAAACTTTCTCAATCTCCTCCTGCTCCTTCATCTCCAATTCCCTGATCTCATTGTTCAGCTTCACCACCGAATTCGGCTCCATAAAGAGGGTGGAACCGGTAGCGGACTGGTCATGGAGCATCCCCGGAAAGGAACTGCGGTACTCCGCCTTTACCGGAAGGCAGTACCTCCCATTCCTCATGGTAATAATGCCATCCTGCAACATGTTCCGCTTGGTATTCACCACCTGGTTCAGCTGATCGTGGATGCGGCTTGCCGCCCCTTTCAGGCTCTTCCTGACATGGGCAAGCCCCGGGCTGGCATCATCCGCCATCTCCCCCTCCGCCACGATGCATCGCCTGATCTCATTCATCAGGGGAAAGAGCGGCTCCAGCTGCTGGTAGTACCCATTCAGGGAATCCCCCGTCTCCTCCTGGTCATTCAGGCTCTTGCGGAAAAAAGCCTTCACGCTTCCCGCCGCATTTAATAATTTGGATACGTCAAGCAGTTCCCCCATGCCCAAGATGCCACCAATCTCCAGACGCTTCAAGCTCTCCCGCACGTCCTTCACCCCCCGGAAGGATACGCCCCCCTGGGTCAGCACATGGGTCAGCGCATCGGAGGTCTCCCTCTGGGCATGTCCAATCTCCTCCCGATCCGCCATGGGGAGAAGTTCTGCGCAGTACCGCTTCCCCAGAGGGGAATCCGCATGCTCCTCCAACAAATTTATAATCTTATCATACTCAACAGTGCCAAACACTTTCTCATTCATAATCCACCTCATAAAAAGATGCGTTTTCTAACAATTTCCTAATACAGTAAAAACGGTACTCAATTTGCCATCACAGAAATCAAGTACCGTTCTTCATCATTACATCACATAATTACCGTCAAATCACCTTATAATCGCACCTGGTGCCAAGAATATTGGCAACCGTATACTGGTAGTCATCAATGCTCTTCTCCATGGCAAATGCTTCTTCGATATCTATGTCGTACACACTGCCATTCTTGTAGCCCACCAGACGGTTCTTCTTGCCCTGGTCAATAATGTCCACCGCATAGGAACCCATGACGGAAGCACACACGCGGTCTCTGGCAGTAGGGCTTCCCCCCCGCTGCATATGTCCCAGAATGGATGCCCTGGTCTCAATGCCTGTAGCTTCCTCAATGCGCTTTGCCAGTCCGTAAGAATGGCCGATGCCCTCCGCATTGATAATCACCTGATGGGTCATGCCGGTAGCACGGTTCTTCTTGATTTCTTCTATTATCTTTTCCCAATCATTTTCGTATTTCTCCGGCAGGAGAATCTGCTCCGCTCCGTTGGCGATACCGCACCACAGAGCAATATACCCGGAAGAGCGTCCCATCACCTCGATGACGCTGCACCGCTCATGGGAATTGGAAGTCTCCCTGATTTTGTCAATGGCCTCCATGGCTGTATTGACAGCCGTATCAAAGCCAATGGTATACTCCGTATAGGCGATATCCAAATCAATGGTTCCCGGAATGCCGATGACATTCACCCCATACTTGGACAAATCCTTGGCTCCCTTGAAAGAGCCATCTCCGCCGATAACCACCAGACTGTCAATCCCCAGTTCCTTGCAGATTGCCGCTGCCTTTCGCTTTCCTTCGTCCTCTCCAAACTCCGCACTCCTGGCGGTGAAAAGAAACGTGCCGCCGTGCTGCAGCTTCTCAGATACGTCCCGAAACGTCATCAAATCAATCTCTTTATTCAATATGCCATTGTAGCCTCTCTTGACACCGTAAACCTCATATCCCTTGGCAATGCCTGTGCGCACCACGGCGCGTACAGCCGCATTCATACCCGGCGCATCCCCTCCACTGGTCAATACTGCGATTTTGCCTTTGCAATCAATCATAATCTTCCTCCATTCTCACTCATCACATCTATCTCTGTACTCATACTGCGCATCCTGAGCGGGAACACTTCCGAGCCGCCGTGGGCAGTAACATGTGAGCAGTCTATTCATCATTATTGCGATGCAATATTTATATTTTAGTATTTATTCCAGAATTTTTCAATAGCTTTTGTCATTTTTCCCAAAAATATTACTCTGTCGTTTAAATTTCGTAGAGCTTTACACAGAATAAGTTTTCATCCGCAAGTCGGAAGATTGAGCTGTAGTGAGTGCTACAGCGAGTGATGGTGCTAATGCACTGACCTGTTGATTTTTGATAAAACTATGAAGAATATTTGCAACTCGGCCGATCAAAAAGTTGTTGACAAATAATATTATACAACATATAATATACCCAAGGACAGATATTATATGACATATAATATTATTTTCTCATCAATAAGTTGGATGATGACATGAACGACTATGAATATGAATCGTTTCTATTACTCTACTTGCCAACAGGCAAGATGGCATGTCATGATTCCAACAGCGGAAAAGGAGGAAGATGCATGATATTCAACACGGGTGCCGCCCTATTAGATGCCATCGTGCTGGCCATCGTGGCAAAAGAAGATGCAGGGACATACGGCTACAAGATCACCCAGGATGTGCGAGCCGTGATAGAGATTTCAGAATCCACGCTCTATCCGGTACTCAGGCGTCTATTAAAAGATGCCTGCCTGGAAGTCTATGACCGGGAAATCGGCGGAAGAAACCGCAGATACTACAAAACCACGGAACAGGGACGGCGGCAGCTCAGCCTCTACCAGCAGGAATGGGCCGTCTATATCAAGAAAATCAACAGTATCCTGTTAGAAAATCAATGAAAGGAAGGAATGAGGATTATAATGAATCGACAATTATTTATGAGGGATC
>CATKZA010000101.1 GCA_949841235.1 uncultured Clostridiaceae bacterium | reverse complement strand
TTTGTCAGTCAGGGAAAGAGTAAACTTGTGTGAAATCATATAAAGGGATAAGGCGAACACATTGCGATAAATCCTTTGTTTTCAAGGCTTTTGGAGGATTTTATTGATAACATATAACCTCTGGTAAGAGGTCATAATTTGTTGTAATTCAAATCCGGTTTATCTATTAACTGATTTATCGTTCAACCGAGGGGCAAGATAATTGCCCTTCAGTTAATATAGCCCCTCAATTATTTATCATGTATTAGCCTTTAACCATTTTGCTACCCCGCCAGAATTATTATCCCCAATTGTTTCGGTGGCAATAGATTTTAGTTCATCGATTGCATTTTCTGTCGCATACGTTTCACTCATTTCATTTTTTCCGCAATCATAACATCCATACAGTGCTGATGGGGGATTCCACCGCTATTGCAGTCAAAGATAATTTCTTCCATTTTATGCAATTTCCAGTCGTGGTAATGGGTAAAGAGTTCTCCGGATTTCCATGGAAAACGATTACTGTCTTTATCAGGAGGAACTTTGACAAACGGTTTTTCCACAAATACATTCATTGCGTGAATCCCATTTTTATTTGTGTGTTCCTTTAGATTAGATATAAGCTCCTCTCGGATTTCGGGCTGGATAAAATGGAATACACCGCTGCTAAAAACGATATCATACATTTCAGTCGCACGGAAATCGATTATATCGGCTTTGAAAAAGTCAACGTATGTATTGCATCTGTCTGCAAGTCTTTTCCCTTTTTCTATTCCGGTTTCAGATAGATCAAAAGCAGTTACGATATAGCCGTTTCTGGCAAGAAATACAGCATCTTTTCCTTCTCCGCAGCCAATATCCAATACTTTTACAGGTTGTACCGGCGGACGTAATTTCATAACTTCATAGCAAAGACTATTAGGAGTAATCCCCCAATAATAATCTTCCATACCATATCGTTCATCATAATCAGAATGTATCAGGGATTTATATCCCAAAAGAGAATCAATGCTTGTATCTAATGCCTTTGCAATCATGGGAAGCATATCCACTTCTGGATAATTTGTACCGTTTTCCCACTTGGATACCGCCTGAAATGAAACATTCAGCTTGTCCGCCAAAGTTTGTTGTGTGTAGCCCAAAGCCTTTCTCTTATTCGTAATTACTGTTCCGATATTCATATATGCATCTCCTTTTTTTCTTTTGAATACATTTTACAATAAAGGCATGCAAGAATCTATAACCGTGTCGGATAGTTTGCTGCATAAATTCAACCAGAAGTAGAAATGAGATGGCAAGCAATATTTATTCTCTATCAGGTGGATGAAACACAAGCAAATCTTCAATCTTACAATCTAAAACTGTACACAATTTGCATAAGACAAAAACATCCAGTCGCGTAATTTTATTTTTACAGAAATTATCAATCTGTTTCCAATTCATTTCTGCCTTATGCGACAGTTTATTTTTGCTCAACCCTTTTTCCTTCATCAATTCATCCAAACGTATTTCTATATGCCCGTAATGATCTTCCACTTTCTCACCTCTACATTGCCGCCAACAGCATTTTCATTACAAAAGGCATATTGTTTTTCGCATTTGATTGTGAATAACAATATGCCTTGCCATTTCATTGAAGAAACCGAGTACAGGGAGCGGAGCCGCCTATCACAACGCCTCCACGTCCACTCCCTTCAGCATCTGGTTTTTATACACCGTGGTATCGTCCTCCTCCAGAATATATGCCCGGTAAATCAGCACGCACATCTCCTCCCCGATCTCCACATGCCGCCTCTCCAGTGAACGGTTGGTGGTGAGAGAGATGCCATTGACCTCCAAGGTCAGTTCCAGCGTGCTTCCCCGGAAGCTGATATCAGTAATCACGCCCTTCTCTGCCGCGGGAATCAGGGAACGGACTTTCTCATTGTCATTCTTAAATGCCTCCACGAACTCCGGTCGCACGATGGCTTTCCTCCCCTTCGGCACCTCCTCGAATCCCTTGAAGCCGTCGAAATCATCCAGCACGGCGGAAGTGCCAATGAACTGCGCCACGAAGGAAGTTTTCGGCTTCTTGTAGATTTCCACCGGCTTCCCCATCTGCTCCAGCCTTCCCTCGTTGATAATCATGATCTCATCTGCCACTGCCACCGCTTCCTCCTGGTCATGGGTGACGAAGAGGCTGGTAATTCCCACCTGGGCAATCATCTCCTTGAGCCAAACCCGCAGTTCCTTCCGCACCTTGGCATCAATGGCGGCGAAAGGCTCATCCAGCAAAAGAAGCTGGGGCTTGGGAGCAAGCGCCCTGGCAAAGGCCACTCTCTGCCGCTGTCCCCCTGACAATTGATGGGGATATCTCTTATGCATTCCTTCCAGCCCCACCAGTTCCACCAATTCCATTACCCGGTCGCGGATTTCTTTTTTCCCCTTCTTCTGCACCCGCAGGCCGAAGGCAATATTTTCAAATACGGTCATATGGCGAAACAGCGCATAGTTCTGAAAGACGAAGCCAATGCCTCTCTCCTTGGCAGGAATATGATTTACCACATTGCCATCCACAATCACATCCCCGGAATCCTGTTGCTCAAGTCCCGCAATCATGCGAAGTATGGTAGTCTTTCCGCTGCCGCTGGGCCCCAGCAGAGCGGCCAGATGCCCCTGGTCCACCCGAAAGCTGATATCCTTTGCGGCCTCGTAACTCCCAAAATTCTTATTGATTCCCTTCATTTCCACATACATATCAATTCCCATGCCTTTCCGTCACCTGCAAGCCCGACTGCGCACCTGGGAAGAACGCAAGACCAGCCTTCTTCACATTGCATATTTCGAGCAGTTTCCTATACAGCCAATAATATTAGCGGTTATCTTTTCCGCAGTATTCCACAATCTGCTTTAATATCAAAATAATGATAGCCAATGCCACCAGCAGGGAAGATACCGCAAATGCCTGGGTAATGGAATCTGCGCTTCCCGCCATATAGAGCGCATCAATTTCCAAAGGCAGGGTGAACGTCTTGCCCCTGGCCTTCGACACAGCGTAGACAGCGCCAAACTCCCCGAATGCCCTGGCGGCGCACAGAATAATTCCATACAGCAGCGCCCACTTGATATGGGGAAAGGTTACCTTCCGAAAAATGGTAAGCCCTCTGGCTCCCAGCATCACCGCCGCCTCTTCCTCCTTGCTCCCCTGAGCCTGCATCACCGGAATCAACTCCCTGGATACAAAGGGAAAGGTTACAAAAATGGTAGCCAGCACTACGCCGGGTATGGAAAACACCAAGGAGATATCCGTCCCCAGCCACTCGTTAATCTGTTCCACGATAGGCGTGGCCCACCCCATCCTGCCGAAAGTCATGATATATGCCAATCCCGCAATCACAGGTGAAATGGAAAAAGGTATATCAATCAGAACGGACAGCACATGCTTTCCCGGAAATTCAAACTTCGTCAGCAGCCAGGAGGCGCACAATCCGAAAAAGGTATTCACCGCCAAGGCAATGACAGCCGCAATCAGGGTAACCTTCAACGCCGCAATGGTATTTTCCGCCGTCACCGCATTCATATATGATTCCAGTCCATCCTTCAGCGATCTGTAAATCACTTCCACCAGAGGAAGCACCAGCATCACCAAAAAGAATAAGACGCCCACCGCTATCAGAAGAATTGGCACAATTCCCTTCTGCCCAGACTTCTGCCCGTCGCCATTCCCAAAAGCCATTTCTCCGCCGCCCTCTCCCTGCTTCGGAGAAAGACCGTCCTGCCTCCCCCTGTCTCTCATTTCCTCTCTCATACAACTCCCTATGCCTTTCTTCACTTGGCCAAATGCCTGCCGCCGTTAACAGCCATTCATTCCCTCATGCTATCAGAGATTGTCATTTTGCCCTGCGCCCTGCTGCAATCTGGTTCACGTTAATCAAAAGCAGCAGGAAGAAGGATATCAGCAGCAATACCAAGGCAATGGCCGCCGCCCCCTCATAATCCACGCTGCCGGAATTTAATTTCTGCATGATGACATAGGAAACCACCTGGGTCCCCTCTCGCTCGCTATTTCCGGAAATATAAATCACGCTGCCATACTCGCCGATCCCTCTTGCCAGCGCAAGCCCAAATCCGGTAAGCAATGGCGGCATCAATTCCGGGAGGAGAACCCGACGAAATACATAAAAGGGACTGGCCCCCAGCATCATGCCCGCCTCCTCATATTCCTTGGGAAGCTTTTCCAGCACTGGCTGAATCGCCCTGACGACAAAGGGAATGCCCACAAAAATCAAGGCAATCACAATGCCCACCTTCGTGTAGGATGCCTCTATGCCCAGCCTGGCCAGAAACTTCCCCATGGCTCCCTGATCTGAATACATTCTTGACAAAGTGATGCCCGCCACCGCCGTAGGCAGGGCAAAGGGCAGCTCGATCATGGCATCGATAAGCCTTTTCCCGAAAAAGTCATATCGAACCAGAATCCATGCGAGAATCAGCCCAAAGACACAATTGACCACGGCGGCTGCAAAGGCACATCCAATGCTAGTAGCAAAAGCCTGCAGCACATTGGGCCTGGTGACAAGTTCCCAGAATTCCCCCGGAGACATCCGAAAAGAATACGCAAGGATAGAAGCCAGGGGAATTAAAATCAGCAGAGAGAGCATTGCTACCACGACCCCCATGGTAAGTCCGAATCCGGGAATCACAGATGCTCTCCTGGTACGCCTTTGACGATTTTTCATCCCATTTTACCTCTCTCGAAATTATATTCGCTAACACTAACATTTCTATTTGCTGTAAATCTCATCAAAAATCTTGTCATCCGCAAAATAGTCTTCATAGGCCTGATCCCAGCCGCCAAAGTCATCAATCGTGCACATTTCTACAGATAAATCAAAGGTTTCCCCAAAGGTCTTCAAAATATCCTGATTGCTGGGACGGTAGAAATTCTCCCCGATCAGCTTCTGGGCATCCTCAGAATACAGATACTGGAGATATTCCTTCGCAACCTCCTCCGTGCCGTTCTTCTTCGCATTCTCATCCACAATGGCAACGGAAGGTTCCGCCTTGATGCTGACGCTGGGGGTAACCAGTTCATAGTCGTCAGGATACTCTTTCAGCGTAAGCAGCGCCTCATTCTCCCAGGCAATCAGCACGTCCCCCTGCCCGTTCTCCACAAAGGTGGTCGTTGCACCTCTTGCACCGGAATCCATCACCAGCACGTTTTTATACAAATCTCCCTCAAATTCCTTAATCTTCGCCTCATCGCCGCCAAACTTTCTGTCCGCATACTCCCACGCCGCAAGGAAATTCCAGCACGCACCGCCGGAAGACTTGGGATCAGGCGTAATCACATCCACCCCACTCTTCGTCAAATCCTCCCAGTCCTTGATGCCCTTCTCATTCCCCTTGCGCACAAGGAATACAATCGTAGAGGTATAGGGGGAACTGTTGCCCTCAAATTCGTCCAGCCATCCCTCTTCGATCAGCCCCTGGTCTTCAATCAGCGTAATATCGTGGGCAAGTGCCAGCGTCACCACATCCGCCTCATTTCCCTCCAGGACAGAGCGGGCCTGGGAGCCGGAACCGCCATGGGACTGGGTGATTTCCACCTTCTTGCCCGTCTTTTCCTTATAATAATCTGCAAAAATCTTATTGTAAGACGCATAAAATTCTCTCGTGGGATCATAAGATACATTTGTCATCTGAATGGTATCGGAATCCTTTTTCTTCTCTCCGCTGCCACATCCCGTCACCAATACCGTGCATGCCAGAAGTGCGGCAACTGCCAGTTTCCTTGTCCAAGTGTTCTTTCTCATCATTAACCTCTTTCCGCATCGGACAGTCCCATGCCATCTGTCCCTATTGCTTTTCCTCTACATATTGATTGAACATTCCTCTGCCCGTGATGCATACAAAAAAGCATCCGCCCCTCTGGCGAAAAATATACTTGTAATATTTACCAGGGGTTAAATTAACGGATTAATTCGTCAAATTTATGTCATAAATATGTTAATTTCCTCATAGAATCAGTCTTGTAATTATTTTGAAAATCCGATACACTATATTATGATGTTGGGGTCAAAAGGTATTTTGCCCCCAACTGATGCTATCTAAAGAGCACCAGAAACTTATTTGCAACGAACAGAAATGAGGAAAACTATGGCTGACCAGAATATCACAAATGAAATCAAAAAACGGAGAACATTTGCAATCATCTCCCACCCCGATGCGGGAAAGACTACGCTGACAGAGAAATTTCTTCTATACGGAGGCGCCATCAACACCGCCGGTTCCGTAAAGGGCAAGGCAAATTCAAAATATGCGGTGTCAGATTGGATGGAAATAGAAAAGGAGCGCGGAATCTCCGTCACCTCCTCCGTCCTCCAGTTCAATTATGACGACTTCTGCATCAATATCCTGGACACGCCGGGACATCAGGACTTCTCCGAGGACACCTACCGCACGCTGATGGCGGCAGACTCCGCAGTGATGGTCATTGATGCATCCAAGGGCGTGGAGGCCCAGACCATCAAGCTATTCAAGGTCTGCGTCATGCGCCATATTCCCATCTTCACCTTTATCAATAAAATGGATCGGGAAGCCAGAGATTCCTTTGAACTGCTGGACGATATCGAAACGGTTCTGGGCATCCGCACCTGCCCGGTGAACTGGCCCATCGGCTCCGGAAAGCGGTTCAAAGGCATTTACGACAGGCGGGCAAAGACCG
>CATKZA010000100.1 GCA_949841235.1 uncultured Clostridiaceae bacterium | reverse complement strand
TCTCCATGTTTCTCTGTTTCCAGAACGCCCATAATGCGTCTGGCGATCTTATCATTCGTATCCTGCCACATGGCCTTCCTCCTTAGTATCTGCCCCCCTCATGTATTGTTTTATAACAAGATTGGACATTTTTCAAGGGGTTTTTGGCTTACACGTCACGAACGACAAAGAAAACGACCTGAACGACATTTTTTTCGCTTTGACGAAAGGAAAAAACTGTCTATAATAGAATTATCATGTCGACATAGGAAAGGAGAATTCTGATGGAACAAGTGCAGAGAATTTTAATTGTGGAGGATGACGAAATGCAGCGGAACGAACTGATAGACCATCTCTCGAAACTCCATCCCTCCCTGGTCATCCAGTTCGCCACAAACCTGGAGGATGCGGAAATCATGTTGCAGGATTCCATCTTAGACGATGCCTTTCTTCACCTGTTCCTCCTGGACATCCATCTGTCCAGCAACGAGAAGAGGCACGAGGGATTCCAGTTCGCCCAACTGATCCGTTCCCACACGGCCTATCAGATGACGCCCCTGATCTTCCTCACCAGCAATAAACAGCAGGTAGAATTTGCATTAAATAACTTTCACTGCTATAATTATATCAAAAAGCCCTACGATTGCGGAGAGATTGCCAAGCAGGTGCAGCATCTTCTGCTGTCCCACATCATCCAGCAGGAAACATTCTTCGTCCGGGATACCCGGCGCATCGCCCACAGGATATACATAGACAGCATTCTCTTTCTGGAGTCTAACGGCCATACCTTGAAGATTGTATGCCCGGATAGCACGGTGGTCACCCGGGACTACACCCTCTCCTCCTTGGAGGATCGACTGGGAGACGCATTCTTCCGATGCCATCGTAAATACATTGTCAACACGAGACTAATCGAAAACTACGACAGCATATGCTCCAATGTGCAGATTCGCAATCATGCCATTCCTGTGGGCAGGGTGTTTAAGGACAAACTGTTGGAAAGCATACAGCTTACATAGATGGGAGGACAAAATGTCATTAACCATGAGCCTGTTCGGCATATTGATTGAAAATCTCTGCATTTTTCTGCTGCTGAAGTCTTTTCAGGGAAAGACCATGGTTCCCGACTGGATAGACGTGATTTTTTTCTTGCCCGGATTTATTTTAGCGCCTTTGCCAGATTCCTACGGTATGTTTGCATTAATTTACACTCAAGTAATTATTTTCCTATACTGTTACTTTAGGTGCAACAAAAAACTCATCCCCACAGTCTTTTTGCTCTGCCCTATCGGCATTTTTTTGAACTTTATACAGGGGCTGGTTACGCTATTACTAACCCCGGTGATGAAAATGCTTCCCATGGTCTATCTGCCCTTGCTTGGAAGCATATCCACGTTGGTACTGCTCATGCTGGTGTGCTTTATCGCCCCCTGCGCCATGCTGTATCAAAAAATACTTACAGGAGGATTCCTCCTAAAATTCTTTGTATTAAATACGACTCTGGGAATGCTTTTAAAGACTCTGTTTTACAAATTTCACATGACAGATATCTATGAATTTGTGAACTTGCTCTTCGCATCCCTATTCATAATACTCTCCGTCAATATCTGCATCTTTTATTATGAGAACCAGTTAAGGGAGAAACAAAAGGCTCTAATTACCTATGAAAAGAATAAACCAATACTGGAGACGCTAATTGATGATATCCGCTCCAGCCAGCATGAGTATGTCAATCGGCTCCAGTCCATTGCCGCTCTGGTAAATGTATGCCATGACTATGATTCCCTGCGGGAATCACTGATTAAATACACCAAGAAATACAATACCGTCCATAAATGCTATCCCTTGCTGTCCCTAAACATGCCGCTTGTAACCAGCACCCTGTACAACCTCACCGCAATGGCAGAAAAAAAGGGCATCAACATTCTTTACGATATCCCAAGTCCCAAACTGACATGCAGGGTATCTGAGCATATTATCGGGGATTTCCTCCACATCCTCACCCAGAATGCCATCGAAGCCACTTTGCCTGGCGAATACATCTATATCACTCTGGCAAACCAGGAGGAAGCATTTTATTTTGAAGTGCAGAATCCAGTGGATCACTATATTTTACAGGAGGAATTTAATCGCTTCTTCCAGAAAGGCTACAGCACCAAGACAAACGAGTCCCATCCCAAGCCAGAATTTGCCGTACCCCATGGATATGGCCTGTCAGAACTGTTAAGCCGGGTAAACAAGTTGGGCGGAATGGTAAGTGCCGACTGCGTCTTCCATGAAAACAAGAATTGGGCAATTTTTTCACTGACCCTGTAGAGCCTCCCGAAGCACATCCACGTTTTTTTCCATCAGTTCCAGATATCCGATGCCTTTATCGAAATTCCTCTTGCTGATATTGTGGACTGCGTTCAGTTGTGCCTTTTTCGCACCAGTCTCATCACAGATGGTATTGCACATCAGCTGGCTGGACAGTTCCATATGAAATACCACGGGAATTCTGTCTTCTTTCACTTTGTCAATTAAGAAGGCGATTGTCTCCACGCTGGCACCCGTCTGAGTGGAGCATCCGGGATAAGCGGCATAATACTTCAGCCCATAGGCATCCGCAAAATAGCGGAATGGGAATCGATCTGCCACCACAATCTCTCTGCGCTTGCTGTTAGACACCACCTTGATAAATTTTTGATCCAGCCTCTCCAATTTCTTTAAATATCTCTCGGCATTCCTCTGAAACAGATGGGCATTTTCCCCATCTAATTGGGATAATTTGCCGCAAAGCCCCTCCACAATCTGCATGGCATTTTTCGGGGAAGTCCACACATGCTCATCAAATTCCTTCTCTTCTCCGTGAACTTCAGAATCCTCTTCCTGAGCGCCCTCTCCGCCTCCACGGCTATCCCCTGCCTCACCATGCTCTTCCACTTCCATCCCCTCTACGATCTCTTCTTCTACCACCTCGTCCACCAAATCCATCAGACGCACACACTCCAGACGCTCATTGTCCACCGACTCTACGATGGTATCCGCCCAGGCATCCGATTCTCCACCTACAGTGACGAATAAATCCGCATCCTGCACCATCTTCATGTCCTTAGGCGTGGGATCAAAGGTATGGATATCTGCCCCCGGCAGCATGAGCATGGATAGATTGATAACATCTCCTCCTATTTGCCGGAGAAAATCGTACTCCGCAAATACTGTGGCTACCACTTTCAGCCTATTATCCTTTTTGGTATGGCTTCCGGGGGTGCCACACCCCCAGAAGCCGAGCAATACCGCCATCACGCAAACCATGCATACTATCTTTTTCTTCATAATCTAATTCCTCTGCTACCGCTTTATGCGTTTCGACTTCACTTTGCTATAACTGCTCTTAATGCTCTTTCCTGCATTCCCATATGCCCTCACCCGGACATAATATTTCTTTCCCGCCTTCAGTTTCTTAAAGGTGACAGATTTAGCCAATTTCACCGTCTTTTTCCTCGTATTCTTTTGGAATTTCCGATCTATGGCAATCTGTATGACATACTTCTTAGCATTCTTCACCTTTCCAAACTTTACTGTCAATGCCTTTCTCTTAGAAGAAAGTTTCTTAATGACAGGCTTCTTTAGCTTCATCGCCTTTGCCGGGGCGTTAGAAGGCTTCTTAGAATCTTGCACAATCTTGAATGCAGCCTTTGCCGTTCCCCGGTACTCTCCCATGCCGGTTACCAGGACATAAGCCTCCCCTACCTGTGTGTTATCATGATATGACAGAGAATAATCCCTTCCCTCCGCCAACGCCTTTCCCGCTACGACAACTGTAACTTTTGGCTTGACGGGATTTCCTGTATAGGGATGATTGGCAATCGCCTTGACATCTGCTCCTGTCAGCAGAATATACTTCACATCTGCCCGATAAGCCGAACTAGCCACGTCAAACAGGCCGATGCCATCCACCCTGCGAAGGCAGGAAGTCAGGCCCCGAAGCAACTGGTCGGGCTGATAGGCGTATTCTCCCCCCACCAGATTCTCGTCCACCATTCCCCTCTCTGCGTCCACATATTTTCCAGAAGCATCAAACAATGTCTGTCCGTTTTTTATAAAGGAAGTGTCCGTCAAAGGATTCACCCCCTCCTCCAGAAGCCCTACCGTAATCATGCACTGGGCTAGCGTCCACGCATTGCCGCTAGCCCCTGAAAAGCCGCCTGTCTGGTTATCCTGCATGGCGGAAAGCATGTCCATTACCTTTTCACAGGCCCGCTTCACTTCCGCTCCGTCCACGCCCTCCACCTTTTTAGAAACATAAGGTGCCAGCGCCTGCACGCACATAGCCGCAGAATCCAGCGTAGCCCCCCACTGGCTTCCCAGATCTGCCGCAATGCCAATCTGGCTATCCACATCAGCCAGCAGATTGTTCACCAATTCCTTTTCCGCCACATGTCCATTCCCCATACTCCACGATGCGCCAGAAAGATGCATGGCAAAAAGAATCAACGCTTCCCTCGTTAAGGTGGTGGCATTCGCCACTTCATAGAGAGACCTGTCCGTCATTTTTTCCGCCAGGTTCACGCCCCCGGCTTTGGCAATATCCACCCCCAAGGCAGACAGCACCAAGGCAATCTTTGTATAATTAATCAACACATATTTGTTTCCCTCATAAGAAGCAAAACTCATCTCCTTACCTGTAATCGGATCATAAATCTTTCCCTGCTCCTTCATTCCCTGCAGCTGGGATAAAACCTTCTTGCACACCTTGTCATAGAATGCATTCGCCTGAAAGCCGGATTGAGCCAGTGAAAAAACCGCATAAAGGCTGTCCGTATCCTCAATTCCCGGCACATACCCCCCCTTCCGGAAGTTCACCTGGTATATCTTCTCCGCCAGAAGTTTTTCCTGCGCCCGGGCATTCTGCAAAACTGCCGCCTGGTCTGGCTTTATGCTGGCATCATTGTCAAAACAGGAACACTGTGCCGGCATCTCTTCAAATGTGCCGTACACCAAGCTAATCTGATCATTCTCCTGCAACGGATAATCCCCGATGCCAAATCCCCAGCCAGTGGCAGGATTCTGCGGCTCCGCTCCATTAACCCTAAAGCCCCAATACACCCATGGCTCGCTGGTAGAGCCAGCCAAATTCCCAATGGAACTTAAAAACCCTTTATCATATCCATAATTGTCCTTGTAATACTTGTCCAACACCTTCCTCACGGCCACTTCCGCCGTGTCTCCCTGAGACACCTGCACCGCTGTCTTGTCAATCTTTACAGCGTCACCTGCTGCCGTCCCCTCTGCCGCCACATACACTACCATCTTCTCTGCCGCTTCTGCGCCGCTGGAAGTTCGTCCCATTATGCCTGTGGAACAACCCAGCACCAGCGCAAAAGCCAGCACCATGCTTAACACCTTTTTTGCTTTCATCTTCTCATCCTTTCTAAAGTCCTGTGCCGGTTTCAGCGACACCATTATCATTGCGAACGCCAGACTATTCTGATGGCTGCTGCTTGCAGTCAAGTAATCACAATAGCAGTCTCTGGCACACGAATCTCCCACCGAGATCCTCTCGTCGCACGTTACCAGCAGGTCTCCTGGCTTATGACTTCAGAAAATTTCCCTTCCCATGAATGTAGCCTCATCACACTATGCGCTCACCCACAGTGGTATTTCCACAGAAAGGATTTCCACTTCGGCAAAACCCGGCCCGGGCGGCTACATTCGGTAGCAAGCCTGTCTTTTGGAAGCAAATCCGTTTCTGCTATAAAATTTTCCCTGCTGACGGATGCATGGGGGAATGATCCTTTCATATCCCTGCCTGCACTCCACAGCCGTCCTTACAGTAGCGGGGGCTGCTGCCGCATTCCACGGCATTCCCTTTTAAGCCTGCCCCATCTTCCTTTATGAAAAAGAATAATCAGAGCAGAACACTGATAACTTTGCCATTGTAGCATTTTTTTATAAAAAGCACAATGCGGGAATAAATATGATAAAATAAGGTGACACAGCAACCACGGTGCAAATTATGACAAAATGAAGATGAACATTGCTAAGAACAGAGAAGTCGCAAAGAAAAGCATGCAAAAACGCCTCATCCTCATGCCATCATAGGCATGGAGGAAAAGGCGCAAAATCAAGAAGGGAGAAGCCAAATGCAATTTATCAATCATTATGATTCACCCACAGGAGACATACTCCTTGACCCCCGAATGGCCGCCCGGGCGGTGGGCGGCGCAGTGGGACGCAATAACATTTCCATCATCATTCCCTGCCACAGAGTGATTGGCACAAATGGAAAACTGACAGGCTACGGAGGCGGAATGGACAAGAAGGTGGCGCTGCTCAAATTAGAGAATATTGACATGACCTATATGTCCCTTTAGCGGCATCTATAGTGAACGCCAAAAATTTTTGTTTTCGGCGTTCACTGCGCAAATTTTTGCTGTGTGCAAACGCGCAATTCGCCCTCTGACACATCAATGGTCACAGTATCTCCCATCTTGACCTCGTCTGCCAGAATCTTTCTGGCCAGAAGAGTCTCCACATTCTTTTGCAGATATCGCTTCAGCGGCCTGGCACCGAAGGCAGGCTCATACGCTTGCTCCGCTATAAACGCTACAGCCCCCTCCGTCAGTTCCACCTGAATCTCCTTCTCCCGCACCCGCTCATTCAATTCCTTCATCAACAGTCGGATAATGGAAGAGATATTGCTTCTGGTCAAAGGCTTGAAGAGAATGATTTCATCTAGGCGATTTAGGAAC
>CATKZA010000099.1 GCA_949841235.1 uncultured Clostridiaceae bacterium | reverse complement strand
AGAGAGAAGGCGAATCAGGTGCTGAGCAACATGGGACAGAGGATTCCCTTATCCAGAACAAGCGGTTTTCAGTGGGGGGAAGTAGAACTTCCGGATTGCCTGAGGGCAGAGTTGGAGGATTCTCGCAGCGCAGAGGAAGAGCAGTAGGAACAAGTTGAAGGTATTGATTGAAATGCGAGGGTAGGAGAACTTTCGCAGGGGAAGGAGAATTTGTATGGAAAGAGAGAAGGAAATGTTACGATATGCTTATACGCAGTCGCCATTTTACCAATCACTATTACAGAAGAAGAAGGCCTCCGCTGAGGATTTGATGGAGGATTGGACGAAGGTGCCGGTTGTAGATAGGAGGCAGATGGTCTGCGCAGATGAGTGCGTCATTCCTTCCTCTTCCCAGTCTTCTCCCGAAGGCAATCAGAGGATTTACGACATGTCTTCTGGCTCCAATGGAATGTTTATGGGGATACCATGGAGCGTGAAGGACATGATTTCCTCTGTGTCCCCGCTATGGGATTGCCGTAGTAGGTTTTATGGGTTGAAAGTTCAGGACAAGAGTTGTTTTTTTCATATGTATCCAGATTTTTGCGACGAAGGGACAGCCAGAGATCCTCGGAGCAACAGAAAGGATTTGGGATTTTCCGTGCTGGGACTCACTGAGGACAGGGTAGAGAGGATTTATCAGGAAATGCGCAATTATGAACCCAAGTGGATTTTGATGCCACCCAGTGTGGCGTTGCTATTTGCCGATTATATCAGCAAGGGCAAGGCAAAGGAGATTCCGTCGCTGAAATGCGTGGAACTCATCGGGGAATGGGTGACAGACAAGCAGAGGAAGCAGATTGAGAAGGCCTTTCACTGCAAAACTGTGAATATATATGGAAGTTATGAGATGAATGCCATTGCTTATGAATGTCCGGAGGGACATATGCATCTGCTGGAGGACAATGTCTTTGCAGAGATTATGGATGGGCAGAAGGTGCTCCCAGACGGAGAGGAGGGCGATATCGTATTGACTTCGCTCCACAATACCCTTATGCCTTTTGTGCGTTATAGTCTGGGAGACAGGGGAAAGATTTCTACGAAAAAATGTTCCTGCGGTCATCCGGGCAGAATACTGAGGCTGACAAAGGCGAAGAGGAATGACATGATTCGAGTGGATCAGGATATAGACATTCCGCCCTATGAATTTACATATGCCTTTCAGTGTGTAATGAATAGCATGGAGGTGGAGATGCTCCAGTACCAGGTGGAACAGACAGGATATTTTAGTTATATTGTGACCATATTGACAAAGGATAGGAAACTGCTGGAACAACAGGAAGTACAGGAGGAGTTTAAGCGAATCTTTCAAGAAAGGCTCCCTCATGATTTCTTGAAAAAAGGTATCTATACTTTTCGTTTTCGGGATGAGATGCCTTCAGAGAGGGCAGTGAAAAAGATGAGGACGTTCTGGTCGTTTAAAGGGGATGAGAAGAAATAGCCCAATTAGTCATAAAATATTCCGGCTTCGTAGAAAGTCGGAATATTTTATGTTATTCATGACAATATGTTTGCTGGTGATGCCTGCAATCTATTGTTATAAACGAAAAATCTATTCGTTTTTTAGGCTTTGCTCATGAAAATCTTTATTTTGTGATGTTCATACCCTTCTATTTCGACAATTTCCTCCGGGGAGGGGACATCGCTGATCTGCCCTAAGGTCTCATTGCAGATATATTCCAGCCATTGCTCCGGCACATCTCCCTCAAAGGCAAGGGAGATGTGGTCCGCAATATCGCAGCCGATCTTCTTTCTGGCATCTTGGATATGTCTCACAATGTCCCTGGCAAAGCCTTCTGCCTTCAGTTCATCGGTGAGGGTGAGATCCAGAGATACTACGATGCCTTGGCCGCTAGCCACATGCTGGCCCTCCCTGGCCTGATATGTCACTAGAATGATCTCCCGATCGAAAGATGCTTCTCCTTGCTCCATCTGTAAAACGACTGTTTCTTTCCCCAGTTGAAATTTGCCGCTCTTAACCGCTCGGATAATCTCAGGGATCTGCTGAGGGTATCTGTCACGGATTTCTTGGAAATTGGGGGCATATTTCACCTCTGCAATATTTTCTGCCTCATCCAGAAGCACCACATCCTTTACATTCAATTCTTCCGCAATGGTATCCTTGAATGCTGTGATGACTACATTCTTGGATGGATCTGGCAATGCAACTTTTAAGCAGCTTAATGGCTGTCGGTTCTTTATCCGGTTTCTATTGCGGATGGAGCGAGCCAGATAAATGATTTCCCGCACTAGGGCAACATGGGCAATCAAGTCCTCGTTTGCAAATGCTTTGGGAATTTCAGGCCATTTTTCCAGATGCACAGAAAAGCCGCCTGTCAGCACTTTGTACATCTTTTCCGATATAATGGGCGCTACCGGTGCAAAAAGCTTGGTGGTGCATACCAGGACATAGTATAGGGTTTCATAGGCATTTTCCTTATCCCCGGACATGCCATTGCTCCAAAAGCGTCTCCTGGAACGCCGGATATACCAGTTTGTCAAGCCATCAATCAGGGATGCCAAGTATTCCACATATTTATTGACCTGATAGGCATCCATATTTTCAGTGATCAGCCGTCGGGTTTCATGCAATTTGGCCAGCATCCATTGATCCAGCTGGTTGTCAGAGGAAGGTTCGATGCATTGCCCGGGAAGGAAGCCGTCTATATTTGCATAGGAAATATAGAAATTACATGCGTTCCAGTAGGGCAGGATGATTTGCTGGTACGCATCCTGGATGCCAGCCTCGTCAAATAGCAAGTCTCCAATCAGCATGGCATTGGTCTGGTACAGATAGAGGCGGAAAGCGTCCGTCCCGTACTGCTTCATCAGATGCATGGGGTCTGTATAGTTCTTGGAGGACTTGGAAAGTTTTTTCCCATCCTTCGCCAAAATCGTGCCATGGACGATGCAGTTCTGAAATGCGGGCTTATCAAACAGTGCCACGGATAACACATGCAGATAATAAAACCAGCAGCGGATCTGCCCGGTATACTCCACGATGAAATCGCTGGGGAAATGGGATTCAAACCATTTCTTATTTTCAAAGGGATAATGCTTCTGGGCAAAGGGCACGGAGCCGCTCTCAAACCAGCAGTCCAGCACCTCCGGCACACGATGCATGGTATTTCCGCAGCATTTGCACGGAAATGTGACGGAATCCATGTACTGTCTGTGAAGATTGGTCAGGCGGATGCCGCTTGCCTGGAAAATTTCCTCGATGCTGCCAAGTACCACTCGTTCCCCGCATTCTTGGCATTCCCAGATGGGAATGGGGGTGCTCCAGTATCGGTTTCTGGATATATTCCAGTCTCTGGCTCCTGCCAGTCAGTTGCCGAAGCGTCCGTGCTTTACGGTTTCCGGCACCCAATGAATCTCCTCGTTGCACCTCACTAAGCGGTCTTTTAGTTTTCCGATGTCAAAATACCAGGCATCCATTGCCTTATAAATTAACGGCCTCTTGCAACGCCAGCAGTGGGGATAGTTGTGTTCAATGGTGCCATCTGCTACGGCCTTTTTCTGTTCATAGAGGAACCGAATGATTGCGGGATTCATTTCAATTACATTCTTCTGCTGGCTCGGATCATAAAAATCTGTGATCTCTTCTGTGAAATGTCCTTTTTCATCTACGGGATTGACAAGAGGAATGTGGTTGTTCTTGCATGTCCAGTAGTCATCTTCTCCAAAGGCGGGAGCCGTGTGGACGATGCCCACGCCTTCCTCCGAACCCACATATTCTGCGGAAACTACCCGGAATGCCCCATTGGCCTTTTTGTCTGCGAAATAGTCAAATAATGGCGTATAGGATTTCCCCAGCAAGTCGCTTCCCTTGCATTCCCTCACGATGGCGGGATGCTTTCCGAATACCTTTTCAAAGTTTGCCAAGGTATTCTTGCATGCCACATAGATGGAATCTCCCACATCCACGTAAGCGTAATCCAGGTTCTCACCCACCGCAAGGCATAGGTTGGAGGGAAGCGTCCAGGGCGTGGTAGTCCAAGCGAGAAAGTAGACTGGCTTTCCCTCTATGGTTTCTTCTGTCTGGAACCTGGCGATAATCCACCGATCCTGTCTCAGCCTTGTGGAATCGGATTCCCTGGTGTCGGAAATGGACAGGGATGTCTCGCAGTGCATGCAATAGGGCGTGACCCGGTAGTCCCGATAGATATATCCCTTGTCATAGCATTGCTTGAAGGCCCACATGACGCTTTCCATGAAATCCGCATGCATGGTTTTGTATGCCCCGTCGTAGTCCACCCAGCGAGCCATCTGCTCCACATACTCTTTCCATGCCTCGTTGTTGCTTGACACAATCTCGAAGCATTTATCATTAAATTTGTCAATGCCCAGGCTTTTTTCGATTTCGTTCTTGTCACTGATGCCGAGCAATGTCTCAGCCTGGTTTTCGATGGGCAGGCCATGGCAGTCCCATCCCCACACCCGGGGAACCCGGTACCCCTTCATGGTCTGGTATCTGGCGATCATGTCCTTGATAAAGGATACCAGAACCGTTCCGTGATGGGGCTTTCCTGTAGGAAATGGAGGCCCATCATAGAAAACCACCTCTTCCCCTGTCCGCTCTTCCACGGATCTTTCAAAAATCTGTTCTTCTTTCCAGAAATCCAGAATCTCCTCCTGTATGAGATTCAAAGCTGGCTTGGCGGATAGTTCTTGATGCTTCATTGTAAATCCTCCTTAATATATGCTGTTGTCGTACCAAATGTCAGCCCGGCCTTGCAAGCAAGCTTGACGGCCGTGCTGCCGCTTGGTACTGGACTTATACAGTAAATAAGCCCTCATCCTATACTAGGATGAGGGCTATCGCGACTCATTTTTATACCACCTGTATGAACATACCATCATATGCTATCCCGGTAACGGGGGATGTACCGGCAGAGCCTACTTGCCATGCTTTCGGTCTGCAACTCCAGAGGGATCTTCGTATTTTGCGTCCATTATCAGTTCTCAGCTGCCCTGACTCTCTGTGAATTCTGCATCAATACTACTGTCTCTTTCAACGTTTTTCTCATTCTATCTTAACAATGGGGCATTTGTCAATGGTATTTTTTTGCAAACGGGTGAAAATGGATAGGTTATCGCCGAAAATGGGCGACCTTCCTTGGGGCAAATGGTTTAAAAAATGTCAGTAATGTGTTAGATTATAATAGGTGGCATATATGGCGAAGGGTTATTATTCATGGCTTTGCCGCTCATAGTAACAAGCAGCGCTTTCAGCGTTGAAATGCATACATTCTGCATTTTGTGGCGGGATATGGAATATATGGGGGTTATTTATGACGCATTTGGAGAAAGCGGAGCAGTTATTGCTACAGCAGTATCATTGCTCTCAGGCTCTATTCGGGGCTTTTGCGGGGGATTTCGGGCTGGATTTAAAGACGGCATTCAAGGTCAGCACCTGCTTTGGAGGAGGGATGCGCCAGGGCGGTACCTGCGGCTGCATTACGGCGGCTTTGATGGTTCTGGGCATGGGACTTGGGTTCTATGATTCCCAGGATAGGGAACTGGAACTGTATGGCAATAAAAAGACGGATGAGTTTATTCAGCGTTTTCGGGAGGAAATGGGCGGCAAGGTGAATTGTCGTGACATTCTGGGGAAGGACATTTCGGTTCCGGTAGAGATGGCAGAGATTAGAAAGCAGGGGCTGATCTTAAAGACCTGCCCTTCTGCCATGAGCGTGAGTATCCATTTGCTGGAGGAGATGCTGGAGGAGTATCTCAAAGAAGTGACGGAGAGCAACATTGCCTTGGAGGATATTCCGCAAAATGAGGACATGCAGAGCATGCTCAAGCGGGTCAGCAAGCGCAACCGCTTTAACAGAAATGTGAACAATCTCCTATTTAGATCCAAGAAGGATATAGGATTTATACAGTTCGATATTCGCAAATTCAAAATCGTCAATGACTTGTATGGTGAAAAGTTTGGCGATGAGGTATTGTATTTTATTATCAGGCAGCTGCGGGAAAACTGCAACGAAAACCAGTTTTTTGTCAATCTCCGCAGTGATGTATTCATGGTGGTGACAGAGTATGGGGATCCTCAGGAATTGGTTGAGTTTATTCAGGAATTGGATGAGAGGATTAGTTATTATAAGAATGTGAAGCTGCAGTTGTCTTATGGCATTTATACAGTGGAGGATCGCAATATGGAACTTCGCCAGATGGAAGACAGGGCGGCCATGGCGAGGAAGAGGGCGAAGAATAATGTCCTCACGAATATCTTGTTTTACCAAGAGCAATTCAAAGATTCTCTGTACAATAGGAAGTTTATTGAGGAGAATATGCAGCTGGCCATTGCCGAGAGGCAGTTTCAAATGTATTTGCAGCCGAAATACAGTATTGCCCAGAACGTGATTATCGGGGCAGAGGCATTGGTGCGCTGGCAGCATCCGGAGAGGGGCATGATTTTTCCCAATCAATTTATTCCGATTATTGAGGAAAATGGCTTTGTTAAGAAAGTGGACTATTATATATGGAGCGAGGCTTGCCATTTCATCAGGAGATGCCAGGAGGAAGGGGTGTCCCCTGCGCCGATCTCCGTCAATGTATCCCGCATTCACCTTCGGGACAATGACGAGTGCATCCAGATATTGTCCCAGCTGGTAGAGGAATCTGGCATTCGCAAGGAATTGTTGGAATTGGAAATTACGGAGACGGCTGACGACCAGCAGATTAGCAGTAAGGCACTCCGGCTCAAGGAGGTGGGCTTTACCTTG
>CATKZA010000098.1 GCA_949841235.1 uncultured Clostridiaceae bacterium | reverse complement strand
GTACTAGCGCAACCGATATTATGCCTTGATTTATTCACGCAGGATAATTGCTTCCGATACAAGGAAGAAAATCGACGGTGTAGTGGTGCTACATCTAGATTTTCTGACGCAGTAACTGAACAATTAGACAAGTGAAGATATTAATTGCCCAATATTCGTTGTACTAACTCCACCGCCTCCTGGGCATCCCCTGAATAGCCATCCGCTCCGATTTCATCCGCAAAGCCCTGGGTAATCACGGCACCGCCAATGATAATGCGGGCAGAAACCCCTCTCTCTTTGGCCAGATCCACCACCGTCTTCATCTCCATCATGGTGGTGGTCATCAGGGCAGACAGCCCGATAATATCCGCATTCTCCCGGATTGCGGCATCAATGATCTCCTCTGCCGGAACATCCTTTCCCAGATCCACCACCCGGTATCCGTAATTCCGAAGCATCAATGCCACCAGATTCTTCCCGATATCGTGGATATCATGCTCCACCGTGGCAATCACCACCGTACCCTTGCTCTTTCCTGTGCGGCTGGCGGCAAGAATGGGTTCCAGTTCCCCGATGCCGCCCTCCATGGCCTCCGCACTGGCAATCAGCTGGGGCAGGTAATAAATCTGCTTGTCAAACAGTTCCCCCACATGGTTGATGGCGGGAATCAGGCTCTCGTCAATGATTTTCTGGGCATCCCGTCCTTGGGAAAGGGCATTCTGTACCAGTTCCAGCACCTTCTCCTTCCGCCCCTTCACCACCGCCTGGAAAAGGGAATCGCCGCTCCCCTTCTCCGGAACCGCCGCCTTCTCTCCTGCATTTCCTGCATTCTTAATGGCATCCGCAGACACCTCCCCGGACACCACCGTCACCTTATGCTCCGACACCCTGTCAATGTATCGGATATCCCCCTCGGGCTTGTTCATCAGCAAATCTGCCGCAAACATGGCATGCATCAGCAAGTCCTGAGAGGGATTGGCAATCGCCATAGTCAGTCCCGCCTGAATCGCCATGGTCAGGAAGGCACTGTTGACAAACATCCGCTCCGGCAGACCGAAGGAGATGTTGGATAGGCCGCAGGCCGTGGCAAGCCCCAGTTCTCCCTTGCAGTAGGAAATTGTCTCGAAGACCTCCAAAGCCGCCCTCTTGTTGGCTCCCACCGTAGCCACCAGCCCGTCCACGATAATATCCTCCGCAGCCAGCCCCTGAGCCAGCGCCTCGTCATAGATGGTGCGGATAATCCTCTTCTTCTCGTCCAAGTCCTTGGGAAGCCCTTCCTCGGACAAAGGCAGCAAGATAAACATGGCACCATACTTCTTCGCCACGGGAATCAGTTTCTCAAACTTCTCCGGCTCCAGAGAAATGGAGTTAATCAAAGCCCGCCCGGGATAAATCCTGAGCGCGGCCTCCACCACGTCCACATGGCTGGAATCAATGGAGAGAGGCAGATCCGTCACAATGGTAAGTTCCTTTACCACCTTTTGCATCATCTCGTTCTCGTCAATGCCATTCATGCCCATATTCACGTCCAGAATCGCCGCTCCCGCCTCCTCCTGGGATTCTGCCATCTCCGTCACCAGATCCAGCTTCCCCTCCCGGAGTTCTGCCTGTAACGCCTTCTTTCCCGTGGGATTGATCCGCTCCCCGATTACTTGGAAACTGCCATCCAAATCAATCCTTCTGGTAAGCCGCTCACTGGATAGCGCCCTGCGGGTCACATGTCCTCTTCGCCCGACAAATGCAATCTCGCCCAGCAGCCGCTCCCGCTCCAGCGCCTCCACCATCTTCCCGATATGTTTCGGCGTGGTTCCGCAGCATCCACCCAGAATATCTGCCCCCTCTCTGGCAAGAAGGAGCATATTTTCCGCAAAATCCTCCGGCTCCATGTCATAAACCGTCTCCCCATCCACCATCCGGGGAAGCCCGGCATTAGGCTTGCAGATGATAGGCACGTCCGCATAGGCCTTCATCTGGCGAACCACCTCCACCATCTTATCCGGCCCCACGGAGCAATTCACCCCCAGGGCATCCACCCCCAGAGCCGTCAATACCAGTGCCGCAGTGGCAGGGTCTGTCCCAAAGAGGGTTCTCCCGTCTTCGTTGAAGGAAAGGGTCACCATCACAGGCAGTTGGGTACACTCCTTCGCCGCAATCACCGCCGCCCGGCACTCCTGCAAACTCATCATGGTCTCCACCGCCAGAAGGTCTGCGCCCCCTGCCTCCAATGCCTGAATCTGCTCCTTATAGATGGCTACCAATTCCTCAAAGGAAAGGGGACCCATGGGTTCCACCTGCTTCCCGGTCATGGTCAAATCCCCCGCCACCAGCACCTTCCCTTGGGCATGCTCTTCCTCCACCGCCCTCTTAGAGATGGCCACCAGTTCCCGATTCATCTCTCCCAGCCGTTCTGCCAGCCCGTACTCCTCCAGCTTGATGCGGTTGCCGGAAAAAGTGGGGGCATATAGAATATTCGTCCCATTCTGAATATACTCCCTCTGCAAGCCCTGCATCACCTCCGGGTTTTCCAGAATCCATTCTTCCGGGCAGACCCCTGCCGGAAGCCCCCGCTTTTGCAGATTGGAGCCGGTGGCTCCATCCAAGATTAATTTTGACTGGGTAACTCTCTCATAAAATTCCTGCTTTGTCATGTCTCTTTCATCCCCTTAAATGCTTTCCGATGCTACGAATCTCGCCTCGCCCCTCATAGCAGCCACAAGTTACTACACAATTACCTATCACCTCATGCGATAGCCCTGCTGCCTTTGAAACCGTCACGATTCCTCTTCCGCCTCCACATTCACAATGGCAATAGAAGTATCTCCCTTCTTTGCCTTTTCTAAAACTGCCGCCGCCAGCTGAAAGAAATTCTTGCCGGAAGAACTGGCGCCACTCACTGCGTCCAGATGATCCGCATCCTGCTTCTCCAAAAGCTGCGCCGCATAGGAACGGGTATATTTGTTCGGATAAGTCCCCTGCACCGGATTCATATTTCTCATATATGCGATATCCCAAGACTTGATAAATCCGCTGGCATTCTTTGCATTGTACTCCACGGAGACGATCTTATTTCCCATCACGCATATGGTGACGAACTCCTTCCAGCCAAAGCTATACTCTGATACTTCCGCTGTATAATATCCATCCTGCATCCCCTCCTTCTCTCCGCAGGATGTCAGCAGACCGCATGCCAGAATGCATATTGACAGTACGCATATTATGATCTTCTTCATATCTCCCCATCCTCCCTTAACTTAAACTGTTCTGATACATAGCGAAGCTGCTCAGCCTGCTTGTTCAATTTCTGGCTGGCAGTAGAACTCTCATAACTTGCATCAAGATTCTGCTGGGCGAAATCGCGAATCTGCGCAATCTGACCCGACATATTTTCCAGAGAATGCTTCTGCACTCCCACACTTTCAGAAAGCTGACCCGTAATATCAGAAATATCACTGGAAATTTCTTCAATGTCATGGAAGGATTCTGCAACCTTATTTGCATAGGCCGTTCCCTGCTTGATCGCCTCTACGGATTGGTTAATCATATCGGCGGTATGCTGAGAGGAATCCGCACTCTGAGCCGCCAGATTTCTCACTTCCTCGGCAACCACTGCAAAACCGGCTCCGGCGCTCCCCGCCCTGGCAGCCTCCACAGATGCATTCAGTGCCAGGATATTGGTCTGGAATGAGATATCCTCCATAAACTTGGTAATTTTTGTAATCTCCATCGCATTGCGGTTAATCTCTTCCATGGCATGCAAAAGATTGGACATATTCTCATTGCCCGTGCCAATGCTCTCCTTCGCCGTATCCATCAAATTGCCCACAAGGTTCGTATTGGTATCCACTTCCTGAATATTCTGCTCGATGGCCAAAGTCTCTTGGGATAATACATTCAGGGAATTTGACTGCTCCGTGGAACCGTTATGTACCTGACCCGCACTTTCAGAAACAACATTCGCCGTCAAAAAGACTTCCTGGGAAGACTTCTTAATGGACTGGAGCATGCGGTTCATGGAACTGATAATGTCATTCAGCGACTCCTTCATCACCACGAAATCACCGTCAAAATCCCCCTGCACTTCCACCTTAAAATTGCCGGCAGACATGCTTTCCAATATATCAGAAAGTTCTGAAATATATCCATTGATGCTATCTACGGTATCGCTCAATGCCCGGGATAGCGCTCCCGTCTCATCCTTGGAGCGAATAATTTCCGTAGGCGACTTTAGGTCTCCTTTCGCCAGAAGGCCAATCCTGCCCGTCACCTTCTTCAATGACTTCTGAATCTTTGTCGAGAATATAAAGGTGAAAATGACTGCCAGCACCAGCAAAACGCCTGTCACCACGATACTGAACAAAATGCTTTCTTCTGCCGGCCCCATAAAGTCTCTCTGGGGAACAATGACAGCCAGATGCCATCTCGTCCCATTGATGGGAGCATAACTCACATAGGAAGTCTCTCCTGATTCCTCCATCACAGAGATTCCCGTCATGCCGGAAGTTACTTTTTCAAGTATGCCTTTCAACTTGACCTCGTCCTGGATATTTGCCTGGCTGACCACAAGTTCCTGATCCCGGCTTCCCATGATTTTTCCTTCTTGATTCACGATGTAGGCATTGGCATTCACGCTCAAATTGATATTGCTCAGCACATCGTTCAGCACGTCATATTTATAATTTCCCACCAGATAGTATAGAAGCTTTTCCTTTGACATAATGGGGATGCCCACTGCAAACTCCAGTTCCCCGTCAGAAGAGGCAACATCATCTATCACCAGGTTCTGCGTCTCTCCCAGCAGGGGAAACATGGCCATATCCCCTATCCCTTCCGGGCAGGCCCCATCCCCGAGATATCGCTTTCCCTGCGCATCATAAAGCCCCAGCCATACGAATTCAATTCCAGACTGGGCCTTCTCAAGCACCTCCCGTTTCTCTTTCAGGGAAGCATCCTGCCGGGTAAACACTTCATTGTCGCCAATCATGAAGATTCTGTCTGCCAGCATATGCATATTTCCCTCAACATTCTTGGATGCCGTCTTAATCATAGAGGGCAGCGCATCCTGCATGACTTCATTGGTAAGCGTTTTCATAGATGCGATCATGACAACCATTAGAACCGCTGCCACAATCATTACTATCAACAAGGAATTAACCACGATTTTCTTCTTGATATTCACATCCTCTTCCTCCGTTCACATTTTTGTATCTATTCTATCATTTTTTCTCACGGTTTGGCAAGCAGAAAAGAAACGCCTCCTCCCCTGTCAAACCTTCCTGATCGGATGCCGAACCACCGTTCTCAGCCTTTCCGGTGCGACCCTCCTGGCATCGCTGAGATAAATCTCATGGTGGAGACGCTTCTCCGTGATATCCAAGGCATAGCCCTGCTCCTCCATAAATTCATGCATCATTTCAACCGTTGCCGGTTCCTCATCATATGGGCCGATATGCATGCACTGCACGCACAGCCCCTCATCATATGTCAGGAACTCCACCTTGGAAAAATCCGTCTTCTTTTTCCTTGTTGCCTCTTCCACCGCCCAGTCAAAGTCCGCCTTGGTGACAAAATCCGGCAGGCGGATTACCGAAATCCACTCAAAGTTTTCCTTGTGGGCGCAGTCAATGCCTTTTACGCCTTCCTGCCACCAGAATCCCTCCAGGGGAGGCACCACATAATCAAAATAACCTTCTATCTGGTGAGAGCCTTTCTTGCTCATCTTGATGGTAAAAGCTATTCCATACAACATGCCAATCGACTGCTTATATTCCCCATCCTCCTGATTCGGATCGCCATGCCCCCGAAAGGCGATAAAATTCATCCTGGGTATCGCAACGATGCCCGGCTTATTCTTTGGCAAATAAAATTCCTTATATTCCTTCTTGAAATCAAACGCCATTCTCCCTTCCCCCTTTCATGAAAATACTGATGTCATTCACCTTCAAATATTCGCATGCTCCCGCGAATAACGCTTTTGCAGTTCCCATTTTTCTCTCCTCCTTTTATTTTCAGATAAAACCTTTACTTGTCATTTTACCATATAACTCAATAAAATAATTCAATAAACTTTTTATCTATTTTCATTATTTCCCCCCTTGTAGTGATCAGCAACAGTTCATTGCGTTTCTACTTCACATCTATTATAATAAGAGCATGATATGCTAATAGCCCTGCTGCAAGCAGCAGGGCAGGAATCTGGCACTGGTCAGGAAAGCGTAAACAGCGTTTTTCATCACTATTTGAACCGCCATAGGCGGTATGGGGGAATACTATGAACGAGATACTGGACGAGAGATACCATGTGGCAGAAGATGCCATCTATGATGCATTTTTCTTGATTCTAAAGGAAAAGGAATTAGATAAAATCACCGTGTCCGATGTCATCAAGAAGGCGGGCATCGTGCGCAGCACCTTTTACAATCACTATGAAAACATCCCGGACTTGGTAACTGCCATCGAAGACAGAACCATCAATGACATCTTCTCCCTCATGGATACCTTCCATCCGCAGAACGATTGGGACATGTGCAAATCCTACTATCTGACCATCTGCGAATACACCATGACGAACCCTTTTCTGGCAAATCTTCTCCGCAGCCCAAGGGAGGATGGATTTTTCGAGAAAACGGTAACCATGTTCCACCGCTATGTGAAGAAGGTGACCCAGACCACCGCCTCCTCCCACCACAGCAAGGAAGAACTCTCCTACATGATCGCCTGCTCCATCGGCAGCACCATCGGCGTGCTGCACAAATGGGCAAAGGATGATTTCCAGGACACGCCGGAATACGTTGCCGACATCCTGACAAAGGCCTTTATATCAGGAATGCTCCC
>CATKZA010000097.1 GCA_949841235.1 uncultured Clostridiaceae bacterium | reverse complement strand
GCGACTGGGAATCCCCTTAAAATACCAGATATGGGAAACCGGTGCCGCCAATTCAATATGCCCCATGCGCTCGCGACGCACGCTGGCCTTTGTCACCTCCACGCCGCAACGGTCGCAGACCACGCCCTTGTAGCGGATCTTCTTATATTTGCCACAGTGGCACTCCCAGTCCTTGCTGGGGCCAAAAATCTTCTCGCAGAACAGACCATCCTTCTCCGGCTTCAAGGTTCTATAATTGATGGTTTCCGGCTTCTTCACTTCCCCCCGGGACCACTCTCTGATTTTCTCTGGAGAAGCAAGCCTAATCTTAATCGCATCATACGTGATGTTTTTTTCTACATTCGCACTATTCTCTATCATAGCAATCCCCATGCCTTTCTATAATCCTATTCTTCAAATGCGCTAAAGGAAGCCTCCTCCAACTCCTCTGCCGTACCTTCGGTAAATCCGGCAGATTCAAAGGATTCCGCATTGCCAAAGGCGTAGTTGTCATCCTCGTCAATCAGAGTCTTGATTTCCTCTGCATTGTCTTCCTCCACGCTCTCTGCCATTGCCACTTCCACTCCCTCTTCATCCAAAACAGTCACATCTAATGCCAATGCCTGCAGCTCCTTCAAAAGCACCTTGAAGGATTCCGGTATGCCCGGCTCAGAGATATTGTCTCCCTTGATAATCGCCTCGTAGGTCTTCACGCGACCCACCACGTCGTCAGACTTCACGGTGAGGATTTCCTGCAAGGTGTAGGCGGCACCATATGCCTCCAGCGCCCACACCTCCATCTCGCCAAAACGCTGTCCGCCGAACTGGGCTTTTCCACCCAGAGGCTGCTGGGTTACCAGAGAGTAAGGACCGGTAGAGCGGGCATGAATCTTGTCATCCACCAGATGGTGAAGTTTCAAATAATGCATGAATCCCACGGTGACAGCGCCGTCAAAGTATTCCCCTGTACGGCCATCCCGCAGTCTTACCTTGCCATCCCGATTGATTTCAACGCCTTCCCACTCTTTCCTATACTCTTTATTTTCTATCAGGAACTGCATGACTTCCGGTGCCAGGATATCTTTATACTTCTCCTCAAAGGGAACCATCTTCTTCAGTCTTGCAATCTCTTCCTCATCTTCCGTAGCCTTCGCCGCAGCCCTTGCCTCCTTCAACTCCTCTTTGTTCAGAGGCGTATTCACATAATCATTGGCAAGTTCCAGCGTATCCATAATGTCATACTCATTCGCCCCGTCAAATACCGGAGTTGCCACATTGAATCCCAATGCCTTGGCGGCCAGGCTCAAGTGAATCTCAAGCACCTGTCCGATATTCATACGGGAAGGCACGCCCAACGGGTTCAGCACGATATCCAGCGGTCTTCCATTGGGAAGGAATGGCATATCCTCCACCGGAAGAACTCTGGAAACCACGCCCTTATTTCCATGGCGGCCGGCCATCTTGTCGCCCACCTGAATCTTTCGCTTCTGAGCAATGTAAATGCGCACGGTCTGATTCACTCCCGGAGGCAATTCATCTCCATTCTCCCTGGAGAATACCTTGGCATCCACAATCACGCCAAATTCGCCGTGGGGAACTTTCAGAGAAGTATCCCGAACCTCTCTGGCCTTCTCGCCAAAGATTGCCCGGAGAAGCCTTTCCTCCGCAGTGAGTTCCGTCTCTCCCTTCGGCGTCACCTTTCCCACGAGGATATCTCCGGCGCGAACCTCTGCGCCGATGCGGATGATTCCTCTCTCGTCCAGATCCTTCAACGCCTCGTCGCCCACGCCCGGCACGTCTCTGGTAATCTCCTCCGCACCCAGCTTGGTATCTCTGGCTTCCGCCTCATATTCATTGATGTGAACAGAGGTATAGATATCCTCCTGTACCAGCCGTTCGCTCAAGAGTACCGCATCTTCGTAATTATATCCTTCCCATGTCATAAAGCCAATTAGCGGGTTCTTGCCCAAGGCAATTTCGCCGCCACAGGTAGAGGGGCCATCGGCAATAACCTGTCCCGCCTTCACCTGGTCTCCCTTGCTCACGATCGGGCGATGGTTCATGCTGGTACCCTGATTGCTTCGCTGGAACTTCGCCAATTTATAGCGATGTCTGCCCCCCGCATCCGTCTTTACCACGATCTCATCCGATGCTGCCCGATCCACCACGCCATCTTCCGTAGCGATCACGCAGTTGCCGGAATCCACGGCAGCCTTCATCTCCATACCTGTTCCCACCGCCGGAGACTCCGTCACCAGCAAAGGCACTGCCTGACGCTGCATGTTCGACCCCATCAGCGCACGGTTGGCATCATCATTTTCCAAGAATGGTATCATGGCCGTCGCCACAGAAAATACCATCTTGGGTGAGACATCCATCAAGTCAATCTTGCTTCTCTCAAACTCGGAAGTCTCCTCTTTATATCGTCCGGATACATTTTTATTCACAAAGCATCCGTTCTCGTCTAATTCCTCATTGGCCTGAGCCACGATAAACCGATCCTCCTCGTCAGCGGAAAGGTATACCACCTCGTCCGTCACCCGGGGATTCTCCGGATCCGTCTTATCCACCTTGCGATAAGGTGCCTCCACAAATCCATATTCATTGATGCGGGCATAGGATGCCAGCGAATTAATCAGACCAATGTTAGGTCCTTCGGGAGTCTCTACCGGACACATGCGGCCATAGTGGGTATAATGCACGTCCCTGACCTCGAACCCGGCACGATCCCTGGACAATCCTCCCGGCCCCAGAGCGGATAGACGACGCTTGTGGGTCAGTTCAGAGAGAGGATTATTCTGATCCATGAACTGGGACAGCTGGGAACTTCCGAAAAACTCCTTAACCGCCGCCGTCACCGGCTTGATGTTAATCAGAGACTGAGCCGTAATCGTAGTGATATCCTGGGTGGACATTCTCTCCCGAACCACCCTCTCCATACGGGAAAGACCAATCCTGTACTGGTTCTGCAACAACTCGCCCACCGCACGGATACGACGATTGCCCAAATGGTCGATATCATCATCATTTCCCACGCCATACTCAAGATGCATATTGTAATTGATGGATGCGAAAATATCTTCCTTGGTAATGTGCTTGGGTACCAATTCGGAGACATTGGCCATAATGGCCTCTTTCACAGCCTCCTCATTGCCCTCGTTCTCATCCAGAATCTCCTTCAATAACGGATAATATACATTCTCCGTAATGCCCAGTTCTCTCGGCTCCACCCCGGGCAGATATTCCCTCAGATCCACCATCATATTGGAGAGAATCTTGGTCGTCTTTTCTTCCTTCTCAACCATCACGTAGGGAATAGCCCCATTCTGCATCTGGGTAGCCAGTTCCTCGGTGATAACCGTTCCGGCTTCAAAGATTTCTCCCGTGGAAGCAGAAGGCAGTGTGTCCTCTGCCAATTTGCACCCGGCAATGCGGTATTTGTAATGCAGTTTCTTATTAAACTTATATCTTCCGACCTTGGCAAGATCGTATCTCTTCGGATCAAAGAACATGCCGTTCAGCAAGTTCTCCGCACTATCCACAGACAGCGGCTCGCCCGGACGAAGCTTCTTATATAATTCCAGCAGGCCGTCCTGATAATTCTCCGTGGTATCCTTCTCGATGCTGGCCAGAATCTTCGGCTCCTCGCCAAAGACTTCCTTAATCTGCTCATTGGTGCCAAGCCCCAGCGCACGGAGAAATACGGTAATCGGCACCTTTCTATTTCGATCCACGCGAACAGAGAACACATCGTTAGAATCCGTCTCGTACTCCAGCCACGCTCCCCGGTTGGGAATCACGGTGGAAGAATACAGTTCCTTACCAATCTTATCATGCCCGATGGCATAGTAGATTCCTGGGGAACGCACCAACTGGCTTACGATCACGCGCTCCGCACCGTTGATGACGAAGGTTCCCGTTGCAGTCATCAGAGGCAGATCGCCCATGAAAATGTCATGCGCCTTGATTTCGCCGGTCTCCTTATTGTGCAGCCTAACCTGCACTTTCAGGGGAGCGGCATAGGTGGCATCCCTCTCTTTGCACTGGTCAATGTCGTACTTGGTTTCTTCCCGGCAGAGTTCAAAGTCAACGAACTCCAGGCTCAGGTGTCCGCCAAAATCGGAAATTGGCGAAATGTCGCGGAATACTTCCTTCAACCCCTCGTCCAAGAACCACTGGTAAGAATTGGTCTGCACCTCAATCAGGTTGGGCATTTCCAGCACTTCCTGCTGACGGGCATAACTCATCCTCACGCCATTACTAACTGCAACTGGATGTATCCTGTTCTTCTCCATGGATATTCACTCCTTATTTTTTTAGAGTATTTTGCGGCATCCCATGTTACTATTCACGGTCATTCCCGGAAAAAGAACAGAATCATTGTGCTCGCACATAAGATTCCGGCTATTTTCTAGAAATTGACTATGGATAACAACAAACATCTATCATCGATACCACCCAATTTCTGACAGAGGCTTTTCATTCGCCCCAATTTATGATATACTATTTTATATGGGTTTTATCGTATAGTCAGCCACAATAGTGCATTTTTCATCTTACCACCAAAGGCGGGGGATGTCAAGTGCTCATTTTTATTTTTGAAAGTAAATGGCAACAATTCGTTACTATTCATCCTTCTATAAAAATGCGAGAATTTTTGACATGCTTTTTAATCGGTTGCGGGGGCTGTTCGACATGATAAGATAAACAAAGTTTCACAGATGCGATTACTGCCAAAGCCAGCAGATCTATCGCGCGGAGAGATGAATGACTTTGAATAATAACTACTATTTATTATAGAAAGGCAAGGTGATTTCATGAAAACATTTGACACAGAAGAAGTGTTACGCAAAATGACATTGGAGCAGAAAGCCAGCCTCTGCTCCGGCGCAGACTTTTGGCGCACGGAAGCCTTTGAAGAGTTGGGAATCCCCGCCGTGACCGTATCCGATGGTCCCCACGGACTGCGAAAGCAGGAAGAGGACGTGGATCACATGGGCATTGCGGATAGCATCAAGGCCATCTGCTTCCCCACCGCCTCTGCCATGGCATGCTCCTGGGACAGGGATTTGCTCTTCCAAGTGGGAGACGCCCTTGGAGAGGAATGCATTGCCGAGGACGTGGCCGTACTACTAGGACCTGGCATTAATATGAAGCGATCCCCCCTGTGCGGAAGAAACTTTGAATACTACTCCGAGGATCCCTGCCTTGCCGGAGAACTGGGTACTGCTCTGGTGAAAGGAGTGCAAAGCCACCATGTAGGCACCAGTTTGAAGCACTTTGTCGCCAACAACCAGGAATGGCGGCGCATGAGCATCAGCACCATAGCAAGCGAACGAGTTTTAAGAGAAACCTATCTCGCCGCCTTTGAAAAAGTAGTGAAAGAAGCCAGACCTTGGACCGTCATGTGCAGTTACAATCGAATTAACGGTGTCTATTCCTGCGAAAATAAATGGCTGCTAGATGACGTTCTACGGAAAGAATGGGGATTTGGCGGACTTGTGATGACGGACTGGGGTGCCATGAACAAGAGAATCCCCGCCCTGCAAGCGGGACTTGATTTGGAGATGCCGGACTGCCACGGAGAGACGGACAAGCAGATTGTACAAGCGGTGCAGAATGGCGAGTTGGAGGAAGGTGTACTGGATACCAGCGTACGCCGTATTCTCTCCATGGTGCGAGAATACCTTTCCCACAAGCCTGAGAAAAAAGCTACCTATAATAAGGAGGAACACCATGCATTGGCACGGAAAACTGCTGCGGAATCTGCGGTGCTTTTGCAAAATGACGGCATTCTCCCACTAAAATCCAACCAAAAACTGGCCATCATCGGTGCCTTTGCAAAATCCCCCCGCATTCAAGGCGGCGGTTCCAGCCATATCAATTGCTGGAAAGTTGATTCCGCCCTAGATGCCTTTCAGGCATTGGGCGAACCGTCTGATCAGGAAAATGCCGAAAATCAAGGTTGTACCACATCAGCCAGTCCAAACTTTGACATTACCTACGCAGAGGGCTACCTGACAGAGGAGGACAGGATTGATGAGGCCATGATGACGGATGCCGTAGAAAAGGCAAAAGCCGCAGATGTGGCCGTGCTGTTCGTGGGATTGCCGGATGCTTTCGAGGGTGAGGGCTACGACCGAAAGCATCTGGATATGCCAAAATGCCAAAACGCTCTGATTGACCGCATTTGCGACGTGCAGAAGCATGTGGTGGTCGTCCTTCACAATGGCGCTCCCATCACCATGCCATGGAAACACAGGGTAAATGCCATTTTGGAAATGTATCTGGCCGGACAGGCCAGCGGAAGTGCCGCTGTGGAACTCCTCACCGGCAAGGCAAATCCCTGCGGAAAGTTGGCAGAAACCTTCCCCTTGCGCCTGGAGGACAACCCCTCCTACCTAGACTTCCCGGGAAGCCGCAATGAGGTGACCTACAGCGAAGGGGTATTTATCGGCTATCGGTATTACGACAAGAAAAAGATGGACGTCCTCTTCCCCTTTGGTCACGGACTAAGCTATGCGAACTATCAGTATAGCAATCTGGCTATCCGAGTGAACGACATGCCCATATCAGCTCCGAAAAATAATGATGCTACCGACAATGCCTATACAACACAAGGAACTGCATTTCATGCCGCCGACAATGCATGCACAACACGGAAGAATGGATTTCATGCCATCGACAATGCATGCACCACCCAGAACGGCAACAGTCAGGCGGAAAACTCCAATCAGGCAGAGAACTCCATGATTCCTAGAGCGAAGGACACGGACGAAATACATGTTTCCTTGGACGTGACCAATGTGAGCCAGCTGCCCGGCAAAGAAATCGTGCAGTTATATATCAAGAATTTCATTGGCCTGGAGAACCGCCCCGAAAGAGA
>CATKZA010000096.1 GCA_949841235.1 uncultured Clostridiaceae bacterium | reverse complement strand
ACCATACGTATCGGGTGGCAGGGCTGTGCGACCGGATTGCCAGAAGTTTGGATTTGCCCATGCGGGATGTGGATCTGGCATGGCTTCTGGGTATGCTTCATGACGTGGGGAGGTTTGAGCAGCTGCGTCAATTTGGGACTTTTTCCGATGTGGACAGCATCGATCATGCGCATTTTGCCATAGAAATCCTTTTTGGTCAGGGGAGATTGGCGGATTATATAGAAATTACCCCGGAGACGGAGAAGTTTTTGGATGATCTTGGAAATATTATGAGGGAGTCGAAAGGCGTTCAAAAATGGCCGGGAGATTTTGCCGAGGGACGGGAAAAGGGACAGGGATTGCCAGAGGTATCTGATGACAAGCATTTGGAGATGAAAGAAACGATTTTCATTATCCATAAGGCTATTTGGAATCACAGCGCATTTCGGGTGGAGGATGGACTGGACGGCCGTACCGGAATGTTTTGCGACATTTTGCGGGATGCGGATAAGGTGGATATCTTGAAGGTGAATCAAGAGGTGCCGATCGAGGTGATTTATAATGTGACTACCGAGGAACTTCGCCAAGCCCAGGTGACAGAGGCGGTCATGGGACAATTTTTTGAACGGCATGCCATCCTGCGCAGCACGAAGAAGACTTGCGTCGACAATATTGTGGGACATGCTGCCTTGGTGTTTGAACTGGTATATCCGGAGAGCAGAAGGGTGGTGGAGGAGCAGGGATATTTGCAAAAACTTTTGCGATTCTCCTCGGATAATCCAAAAACTATGGAACAGTTTGGGCAGCTGCGGGAATGCATGGAGGCGTATTTGGCGGAGGCATAATGACTTGCAATTTATCATATAATGATGGAATGGCATTGCAATAAGATAGGCATAATTTTGAAATAGCGTTTCAGAAAGGATCGTTTGACAATGAAAAAGGTTTTCGAGAGAAATGTAGGACTGATTATATATCTGGTGGTTTGGGCGGCATTGTTCTGCTGGTTCTGGCTGGGACAGAGGATCTTGACGGGGAATGAGGCAATCTATGCCTTGGGGGCTTTTTATGTGTTTCTTCCTGCCAGCGCGCTGGTTGTGTCTGTGATGTACGGATTGGGAAGGGAGAAGATTCGCTACGTTGTCCCCATCATGCTGGGCTTGCTGGAAATGCTGCTAGGCTTTCTCACCTTTGAATTGTCCAATATCATAAGTAATGGAAAATGGAGTTCCTGGAATGGATTGGATTGGAGTTTGTGCCTATTTTCTCTGGTACCCTCCCTGCTAGGGGTGGCTATAGGAGAGGTTTGCAGGAGAGTTAAGCAATAGGGGCAGGCAACGGGGCTGAAAATCAGCATGAAAGTTTTGCTAGACAGGAGTGGCGGATTATTTTATAATGGTTAATGAGTTGCGGCGGTTTAGGTTGCAGGCTTATTCTAGTATTGTCGCTGATATCTGGTAAAACTCCACAGGATGTTTTTTATCGGCAAAGTGTTTGCTTCATGCTTCGCATTCCCGCAATCCTGAAGGCTGCACTGTCGTTTGGTACTGGACTTATTTAGTAATGTAATAAATGGAGGAAGTTATGACTCAGGAGAAAGTGATTGTCATTGATTTTGGCGGGCAGTATAACCAGCTGGTGGCTCGGCGTGTCAGGGAATGCAATGTATTCTGCGAAATTTATTCCTATCGCACTGATTTGGAGCAAATCAAGGCTATGAATCCCAAAGGAATTATTTTAACCGGGGGCCCGAATAGCTGCACCGAGGAGGGCGCTGCCACATATCAGAAAGAATTATTTGAAATAGGCGTTCCGGTGTTAGGCTTATGCTATGGTGCCCAGCTGATGCAGCATATTTTAGGGGGCAAGGTGGAAAAGGCACCTGTTAGGGAATATGGAAAAACGGAAGTCTTTTTGAAGAAAACTTCCCCTCTTTTTGCAGATGTATCTGAGAAGACAATCTGCTGGATGAGCCATTTTGATTATATCTCCCAGGTGGCACCTGGATTTGAAATCACGGCGCATACGGCAGATTGCCCGGTTGCCGCCGCTGAAAATAGAGAAAAGGGCTTGTACGTGATTCAGTTTCACCCAGAGGTTCTCCACACGCCAGAGGGAACGAAAATGATTTATAATTTCGTGCGAAATGTTTGCGGCTGTGCGGGAACCTGGCGCATGGATTCCTTTGTGGAAAATTCAATCAAAGAGATTCGCCGGAAGGTTGGCAATGGCAAGGTGCTGTGTGCCTTATCTGGCGGAGTGGATTCCTCGGTGGCGGCGGTGATGCTGGCAAAGGCTATCGGCAAACAGTTGACCTGCGTATTTGTGGATCATGGTCTTCTGCGAAAGAATGAGGGCGATGAAGTGGAGGCAGTCTTTGGGCCGGAAGGCCAGTATGACTTGAACTTTATCCGTGTCAATGCCCAGGAGCGGTATTATGCTAAGTTGGCGGGGGTAACGGAGCCGGAAGAGAAGCGCAAGATAATTGGCGAGGAATTTATCCGCGTATTTGAGGAAGAGGCGAAAAAAATTGGTGCCGTGGATTTCCTTGTGCAGGGAACGATCTATCCCGATGTGGTGGAGAGTGGCCTGGGCGGCGAGTCTGCCGTTATCAAGTCCCATCACAATGTGGGGGGACTGCCGGAGCATGTGGATTTTAAGGAGATTATAGAACCCCTGCGTGATCTGTTCAAGGATGAGGTGCGCAAGGCGGGGCTGGAAATGGGGATTCCGGAATATCTGGTTTTCCGTCAGCCATTTCCGGGACCGGGGCTTGGAATCCGCATTATCGGCGAAGTCACGGCAGATAAGGTTCGCATTGTGCAGGATGCAGATGCAATTTACCGGGAAGAGATTGCCAATGCCGGACTGGATAGGAGCATTGGGCAGTATTTTGCGGCACTGACCAATATGCGATCCGTGGGAGTTATGGGAGACGAGCGGACGTATGATTACGCAGTGGCGCTGCGGGCGGTGAATACGATTGATTTTATGACTGCGGAGAGTGCGGAGATTCCCTGGGAGGTGTTGCAGAAGGTGATGGGAAGGATAATCAATGAGGTGAAGGGGGTTAATCGGGTGATGTATGATTTGACGAGCAAACCGCCAGGGACGATAGAGTTCGAATAGCGGACATTTTGGATTGAAAGCAAGCAAAATCAATACTTTTCAAACATTTTATTCACTCCGTGATGTTAATTTGATGTCGATAAATAGAGCCAATTACTTTCACTACCCTAGGAGGATGTTATTGTAATTCCCATCGAACTGTGATAAAATCCATTTTATGGAAAAGTGCCCATGACAGGGGCGGTAGCCTCCCGAGCCAATGACCGGCTTGCCGGAATACATAGGAAGGGAGGTGCGTATCATGATGGCTGCGGACATTATTTTGATATTCATCGGGATTATTGGCTTGCTGATATCCTTTGGAAGTTTGATTGTTGCGTTTCTGACCTTTCTCGATAAGAGAAGCAAGAAGAAATAAAAATGCCTAACCTGTCTGCCAACAGGTTAGGCGGCGCTTGATAAAGCGTTTTCCCAATCGAGAGGCATCCACCCTTGGAGTGGGTGCTTTTCTTATGCTTAATATACCATAATCGGCAGGGAGTTTCAAGTGCTTTCTTCTGTTGGCGGCGTTCTGCGGAACTGGTTCAGCCTGTCGGCCAGTTGCTGATCCTTGTCCGGGTACAGGTGGGAATAGGTGTCCAGCGTGGTCTTTACCGATTCATGCCCCAGGTGGTCGGCAATCTCCAGCGGAGAAAATCCCAGTTCGATCAGCATGCTTGCGTGGGAGTGCCGGAGGTCGTGTACTCTTATGGGTGGCAGTCCGGCCTTTTCTGCGACTCTTTTGATTTCTTTATCCAGGGCGGATTTCGTGAAGTAAAATATCCTGTCCCCCTTTTCGATCCCATAGAGCTTGGACACGTATTCCCGGATATCATCGTATAGGAAATCCGGGATGGCTATGCGCCGTTTCGCCTTAGGGGTCTTCGGCTCAAGGAATAGTTCCCGGCCTTGCACCTTTGCATAATTCTTATTGATGTCAATTCGCTTTGTTGGAAGGATGTCTGCAGGAGTGAGGGCCAGCAGTTCCCCGGATCGCATCCCGGTATAGAACAGCACATCGAATGCCAGCTTTACAGAGGATTTCTGTATGGCTTTGGAGAACTGTTCATACTGTTCCTGTGTCCAGATGTGCATTTCATCAGCCTTGCTCTTTCCCATGCTTCCCGCTGCCTTGCATGGGTTGGAAGCCAGCTGGTAATGGGCTACGGCATAGTTCATGAGGGCAGAGAGCTGGTTGTTCACAGTTTTCAGGTAGGTCTGGGAGAATGGCTTCCCCTTGCCGTCCCGGTATGAAATCAGTTCGTTCTGCCATCTGCGGACTTTGATGGTGTCAATGTCGCGTACTTTCAGATTCCCGAAGTAAGGGAGCAGCTTGCCCTGGATGATGAACCGCTTGTTTTCCATTGTGGTAGGCTTCAGCCGGTGCGACATGTCTTCCAGGTAGTTCTCAACGAGGGAGGAGAAGAGTATGTCGCTGGTGTTTTTCTCCTGATCCATGAATGAGCGCTCGTATTCTTTTGCTTCACGCTGCGTCTTGAAGCCTCGCTTGCAGATGTGCTTCTTCTGCCCGGTCCAGTCGGTGTAGTAAAAGTTGGCGTACCACATGGTCTTGCCGCTCTTGAGGGTGTACTTGTATGCCGGCATCGAATGTCCTCCATTTTCATTGTTTTATTTTGATGTCTTGAATGCGTGGAGCGGATTTTTCTATTTCAAGTACTTTTCAGTTAATTTGTCAAAGTCCGAAGAATATGCGTTATCTTGCAATACCCTATATTTCTTATATTCTTCCATGGCAAGGGAATTGGCCACTTCCCTGGAAACAGTTCCCATGTTTTCCAGCAGGTCGTATTCATTGAATTGCAAAAAAGAATCCAATTTATTCACCCAGTCTTTCATGGCCATTAATTTATTGCGCTTCGCCTGATTCTCTGCATAATCAAGATACATGTTGACGATATCGTTTAAATGGGACAGCTCTTCTCTGGAAAGATAATTCTTAGAGACTGTTACGTCTGATTTTAGGATTTTCCCGTCCGGAGCATTTTTCCATGTTTTGAGTCCCATATGTTCTATAGAGCTGTCAACTCTCTGATGGATGATTTCCGGAGCGGTTCGCCCAGTGATAGCAAAGATGAGCTTGTTTTGCACGGTTTTGAAAAACGTTCTCGTAAGCTCGCTTTTGGGGTCGTAGTCGTAACTGCATTGCGCATAGATATCAGTGATTTTTTGATAAAAACGCCGTTCACTTGCACGGATTTCCTTTATGCGTTCCAGCAATTCGTCAAAGTAGTCTTTTCCGAATTTTGCGCCATTTTTGAGCATATCGTCATTTAGAATGAACCCTTTTATCATATATTCTTTCAGGGTGGCTGTTGCCCATTGCCGGAATTTCGTGGCTTGTACTGAATTAACCCGGTACCCGACTGAAATAATGGCATCCAGGTTATAGAATTGTGTATTATATTTTTTTCCGTCAGAAGCAGTATGTGCAAAAATTGCACATACTGAATCTTTGTCCAGCTCGCCGTCTTTAAAAATATTAGATAGATGCTTTGTTATCACGCTCCGGTCAACTTGGAACAGTTCCCCTATGGCTTTTTGGGTAAGCCAAAAGGTTTCATTGCGGAAGAATACAGAAACGCTTATGTTCCTATCTTCGGCCTGATATAGAACTACTTCTTTTTCGGCAGTATCTCCTGAAACGGCAGCAGATACTTCCGTTGGTTCTTGTGTTAGGTCTTTGTTGAGCACCCTTTGGGTGAAAGCATTCAAGCGCGCATTGAAATCGTCCATATATGAACTCCTTTCGACATATTGTTAAAGGCGGCATATCACATGTTTTTTCGTTCTTTAAGGTGTATTTGCATGCTGGCATTGGATGGTCTCCTTGCATCTGCTGTGCCGTCCAAGTTGTGCTGTTTTAAAAAGTTGCTTTACATAGTTACTGCGATTTGTTATAATATGCTTAGCAAGAGAGCCGATGACTAGATGCAGCCTAGCCGCCGGTAAGTTTAATTAACTACATGGAGTAGCGCCTTAGTTTACCAGACCGAGGGCGCTACTTTTTGCGTGATATGTAAACAACAAGAGTTATCACGGCACAAAGCATCATTACAAATTGGATCAGTTCCGAAAATGTAACCATTAGCACCAGCCCCTTTCATCGTTATTCCGGCGGCTGGCATAATCGCCCCATCGGCTCCCTGGCGAAGCATGTTATTCGTTTTTCTGAAATAAATGATAACAAGTTGCTTTACAAAGTTATTATAACTTGTTATAATATGCTTAACAAGAGAGCCGAAGCTAGATGAAGGCTAGCCCCCGGCAAAATGTTTACTAAAAATAGCGTCTTATCTTGTCGGGATAGGGGACGCTATTTTTTATGCATGAAGGTAACAACAAGAGAAATTACCGCACACAACATAATTACAAATGCAAATAAATCACTGTATGTAACCATGGATATCATCCCCTTTCACAATGTCCGGGGGTGTAGCATCGCCCAGTCGGCTCCCTGGTGAAGCATAGTATTCGATTTTGATAAAATGACAATAAGTTGCTTTACAAAGTTATTATAACTTGTTATAATGCACATAGCAAGACAGCTGGAGGGTAGGTTAGGTCTACCCGCTCCGGCGACAATTAAACAAACTAAGAATAGCCGTCCAACTTTTACCAGAGAGCAGGGCGGCTATTTCTTATGATTGACATATTCCAAAATTGCTATGACGAGCATCGCAAATGTTAGCAATACCATAAATTCTTCGTATGTACTCATAATATCTCCCCCTTCCGCAAGACTCGGAATGGGTAGTGCCGACCTACCAGCTGCCCGACTAGGGGCATTATTCAGGCAAATCTGTTATAGTGT
>CATKZA010000095.1 GCA_949841235.1 uncultured Clostridiaceae bacterium | reverse complement strand
GGCATCCCATTCCTTTTCCTCAATGACCTCCGCCGGGCTGATGGAGGACACGCCGAACACCCTGCTCATGGCATCGATGGCATCATCAAAGTCAAAGTCCCCCCGGGCCTCCACAAAGATTCTTCCCTGCTCCCGAACCACTTCAAATTCCCCCTCGATCTTTCCCAATCGATGGCGAACCTGCTCGCACAGCGCATTCTCAAACTTATATCGATTCTTTCCCTTGATCCCTATCTCCGCATACTTTAATAAAAAAGCCTGATACATCTGTTACCTCCCTGTATATAAATGATGCTCATTTCCAGCCCAATCTCTGCTGTCCGCCTTCTAATCCACCAATTCTCAGAACATATTCCTCTATCCGCCTTCTATGCCGCCAATTTCAATGCATCCTCTACCGTCCTATCCTAATGCCTGGTAAACCGGCGCAACGTGGGCAGCAATCTTCCCACTGCATCCAGAGCATGCGCCACTTCCTCCTCCCCGGTATTCACAGAAAAGCTAAAGCGCAAAGTAGAATCCAGCAGTTCCTGCCCCACCCCGATTGCCTGTAGCGTGCCGCTTAGCTCCGGGTGGTTGGAGGAGCAGGCGGAGCCAGAGGATACATATACCCCCTCCTGCGCCAAGGCATGGAGCATCACCTCGCTGCGGATGCCCGCAAATCCCGCACTGACAATATGCGGTGCCGTGTCCTCCAGGGGAACGCCCTCCAAAGCATGTACCGTCACGCCCTCCAGTGCTCCCAGCCCGTCCACCAGCTGTCCTTTTAGCGACAAGAGATGCTCCCGTTTTCTGCCATTTTCCTGCAATATCATCTCCGTCGCCACCTTCAATCCCGCAATGCCCGGCACATTCTCCGTGCCGGAACGCATCCCGTTCTGCTGCCCGCCTCCGAAGAGAATCGGACGAATCTTTGCCCCATCCCTCACATAGAGAAATCCAACCCCCTTGGGACCATGAAACTTATGCCCGCTCACGGAGAGCAAGTCAACTCCCAGCTTCCCGGGACGGATTCTCATTTTCCCAAATGCCTGTATCGCATCCACATGAAAAAGTATGCCAGGCTTGATTTGGTGAATCATGGCGCCAATTTCGCCGATGGGCTGCACGCTTCCCACCTCATTATTCACATACATCACAGATACCAGAATCGTATCCTCCCGCACAGCCTGCTCCACTGTCTCCAAGGACACCCTGCCGTCGGGTCCCACAGGAAGATAGGTCACCTCGTAGCCCAGTTCCTCCAGATATGCCAAAGGCTCATGGACAGAGGCATGCTCTATCCTGGTAGTGACGATGTGCTTCCCCGCCCGGCGGTTCGCCATTGCGCCGCCAATCAACGCCATATTGTTGGCCTCCGTCCCCCCGGAAGTAAAGATAATTTCCCCCGGCTGGCACTTCAGTTCCCTGCCAATCGTCTCCCTGGCCTCCTTGACATACTGTTCCGCCACCATTCCCTTGGTGTGCTTGGAAGAAGGATTCCCATAGTCCTCCCCCATCACCCTGTCCATGACCTCCCGCACCTGGGGAAATACCGGCGTAGTGGCAGCGTTGTCTAAATATGCTTCCATCTATGTTCTCCATTTCCTAAACTGACATGTTTGCTCCGTACCATCACTTCTGCGTTCCCCTTCAGTCATCGCCAAAGGAATGCCACTGGCACTCGGCTTTATCTCATGTCTGCATCTGAAACATCAGAATCGACAGCAATGCCATCCCGGCAGTCTCCGTCCTGAGAATCCTCTTCCCCAAGGTCATGGCCTCCATGCCGCAAGCCACCGCCTGCTCCACCTCGTCCGCCTCAAAGCCTCCCTCCGGGCCGATAAAAATCCCCACGGACTCCCGTGTACAGGCATGGGCAACAATCTCCCGAGACTGGTCTATGCCATCCTGCAATTCATACGGAATCATATTGTAATCCAACTCTCGCGCCATGTCAATGGCCTCTTCCATAGTCACAGGTTCATGCACCACAGGAATGATCCCCCGGTCGCACTGCTTGGCAGCGGCTTCCGCAATATCCTGCCACCGTTCCTGCGTCCTCTTCGCCTTCTTCTCATCCAGCTTAACCACGCATCTTTTCATCATGACGGGAACGATCTCATACACACCCAGCTCCACGGACTTCTGAATAATAAACTCCATCTTGTCCTTTTTGGGAATCCCCTGAAAAAGCGTAATCCTGACAGGAAGCTCCGTCCCGGTAGGCTGAACCTTCTCCACATGCAGCAATACTACATCCTTGTCAATTTCCTGGATCCTGCACACGTAATCCCTATTTTTCCCATCACAGGCAACCACCCAGTCTCCCGGCTCCAGACGAAGCACATTCCGAATATGGTTCACGTCGCCGCCCTCAATGGCAATCTCATTTTCCCGCAACTGATCCTCTGAAATATAAAATCGATACAATGATTCCTCCATTCTGCGACTTTTCCCACCTCATGAAAAGTAATCGCAAAACATCCTCTGATTCCAAATGCGGAAGCAGAGGATGCCATCATACACTCTAGATTAATGCTGCCAAACTTACATGCCCCGATCAGCGGCACTGCCGTATGCAAAGGCTAATGCAGGAATACGCCCATGCAGAACAGCGAATTCTCATGCTTTGCTTTTACAGCATAATTACAGAAACTGATCTAAAATATTATTGGTATAGCCGGTAACAGAATATCTGCCGCCCTGAGAATAGGAGGAAGATGTTCTGGTAGCATTGAAGGCCGTGGTATTTGCCTGTCTGGCAATCTCCGACGCCTTGGTGGAAACAGAATTTCCATAAGAACTGCTTCCCTTGAACAGAGCGGAGATGGAATTGATATCTGCACTGCCCAGTTTCTCCTCGTCCAAAACCAGCTTATTGTCCTTGCCAATGGAAATGCCGATGGCATTCAGAGCAGCCTCGTTGGACTTCGTCTGCTTCATCAATGATGAAATGCTGGTTGCCACGCCACTGGCCATGCTGGTGGAATCCACCTTGGAAGATGCAGTGAGCAAATTATTATAATCCGTCACAAAACTCTTCACTGCCTTCTTGATTCCGTCCCTGTCATAGGAAGTGGTGCCATCTTCTGCCGTCTTCTCCCTGTACAGCGTGTAACTGTTCAGAGCATAGGCGGATGTCCTCAAATCTCCCGCCTCATTCCTGATGGTCACATACTTGTTATTCTCCTCAGATTTCTTATCCTGAGCCTCCATCAATTTCTTCTCTGCAAATCTGTCATACCTTTTGCTCTTCGTCGTGGTACTCTCAGAATCGGAACTGTCTGAACTTACCCTGTCCGTCTTGTAATATGCGGTCAAAAGCTTCTTATACGTGCCAGACTTAATCATAGCATAGTCCCCCAGCATGCTGGAGCCGGAACCAAAAAGACTGCTGGTCAGCCCTGCCAGATTATTGTTCCTCACGTTTCCACTGCTAAACAAATAGTTATTATTCATCCCTGAAATTCCTGCCATATCGCTCACACTCCTATCCTTCCATGTTCATCCAAACGCACTGCTATCATTTCATATAGTATATCGTCCTTTCGCCACAAAAATCAACCCCGTTTTCTGTCTTTTCCAGATTTTTTTCCTGTTTGGCTATCATTCACGGTCAATAGGTTGCCACCTGTTTTTACCTGCCAGTCAAACAAAAAGTTGTTTTGTGTCAAATTGCTATTTTCGATTTGGTTTTCTTTTAATAGCCAACAGTTTCATATAATCGCTAAATTCAATAGTATCAGTCGGTTCAAACATTACCCATTTCCCGTCATGATAGGTCTTAGCTTCATCATACTGCTTACATACGGTATCAGATAGAGTACCTCTTATATTTTCAAATTTTGTTCTTTCATCTTTTCCAAAGATAATCATAAAGCCAATACAATTACTTTTCGCATATAGGCAACAAAGTGTTTTACCGCCTCTGCGATATTTATACTCATAATTCCAGTTCTTACCGCCACTATTCCATAATCGCTCCATTTCGTATTTTTCATCAATAGCCGAACATAGTTGTTGCCAAACCTCAAATAAAGTTTGTCCAAGCAATTCAGTCATAGCTGACTGAGATGGTATATTTTCAAGCATTGTGTTTCCTCCTGATTTTATTTGTTTATCTTTTCCGCTTACCTTAATAACAATGCCAGTTTATTACCACACAAAACACCTATGATGCAACAAACCACACTGAAAGCGACATATAACGTTCCCTGCATATAAAACTTATCTTCAAATAGCCTGCATGCCTCCAGTGAAAAGGTGGAAAATGTAGTAAATCCACCGCAAACTCCGGTTTTCCAAAACAGGACACTGTTTTGTGAGATGTCTTCCCGTGTGCTGGCAATCCCAACCACAAACCCAATGAGAACTGCCCCTATTATATTTGTAACAAGCGTGAGAAACGGAAAGGTGGTTTCCCGCGGAATCAAACTTATCGCATACCTTCCCGCCGCACCGACTGCACCGCCTAACGCAACCCATAAGAAATCCATTGCCTCAACCCCCTCTCCCATTCTGCCTCCACTTTTCCTGCCTGGGAGGAATCAGGCACTTGCGGCCATATCCAATCAAGTCCTCCCGTCCAGCCTTTTTCAGCGCTTCCTTCACCAACTGGTAATTCCTGGGATTCCTGTATTGCATCAATGCCCGCTGCATGGCCTTCTCATGAGGATTCTTCGGCACGTAAACCGGCTCCATGGTGCGGGGGTCCAACCCCGTATAGTACATGCAGGTTGATATGGTGGAGGGAGTCGGATAAAAATCCTGCACCTGCTCTGGCATATACCCCAGATCCCTGAGATATTCCGCCAGTTCCACCGCCTCCTTTAACGTAGACCCGGGATGGGAGGACATGAGGTAAGGTACTGCGAACTGCTCCTTTCCCACCTTCTGGTTGATGCGCTGATACCGCTTTATGAACTTCTGGTACACCTCATTTCTCGGCTTCCCCATCCTGTCCAACACTGCATCCGATATATGCTCCGGCGCCACCCGCAGCTGTCCGCTGATATGATGCTTGCACAGTTCCCGCAAAAAGCGGTCGTCCCCATCCGCCATCACATAGTCGAACCGAATGCCGGAGCGGACAAACACCTTCTTCACCCCTGGCAATTCCCGAATTTCCTTTAAAATGGCAAGATAGTCCTTGTGATCCACTACCAGATTCTTGCAGGGTCTGGGAAAAAGGCACTGCTTCTTCTGGCACACGCCATGCTTCTTCTGCTTCTCGCAGGCGGGATGGCGGAAGTTGGCCGTAGGGCCTCCCACATCATGAATATATCCCTTAAAATCCGCATCCCTGGTCATCTCCTCCGCCTCCCGCACAAGGGATTCCCGGCTCCTGGCCTGAACCACCCGCCCCTGATGGAATGTCAGCGCACAGAAATTACAGCCCCCAAAGCACCCCCGATTGCTGGCAAGGCTGAACTTCACCTCCTGCAAGGCGGGAACCCCTCCCGCCACCTCGTAGGAAGGATGGTACGCCCGCATATAAGGCAGCTGGTATACATCATCCATCTCCAATTCCGTCAGCGGCTCCGCCGGAGGATTCTGCACCACGTATCCACGGTTTCCATAGGATTCTGCCAAACATTTCCCTGTGATGTGATCCGTATTGCAATACTGTATATAGAAGCTCTCAGCATAAACCTTCTTGTCTGCCACCGCCTCCTCATAGGAGGGCAGTTCCAGATAATCATAGACATTCTCCAAAGATTTTGTGCGGTAGGCAGTCCCCCGCACGAAGGTAATGTCCTGAACCTGAATGCCGCTGTCCAGCGCATCGGCCAATTCCACCATGGAATGCTCCCCCATGCCATAGGAAAGGATATCCGCCTGGGAATCCATGAGAATAGATCTCTTCAAAGAATCCGACCAATAATCATAATGAGCCAGCCGCCGCAGGCTTGCCTCGATGCCGCCGATAATAATCGGCACCTGCTTATATACCTTCCGAATCAGGTTGCAGTACACCACCGTGGCATAATCCGGCCGCCGCCCCACCGCGCCTCCGGGAGTATAAGCATCCTGCCCCCGCCTCTTTTTCGACACCGTGTAATGGTTCACCATGGAGTCCATATTGCCCCCGGACACCAGAAAGCCTAGCCTGGGCCGCCCAAAGACCCGAATGCTCTCCTCCCGCTTCCAGTCCGGCTGGGCAATGATACCAATGCGGTATCCATGGGCTTCCAGCACCCTGGTGATAATGGCCATGCCAAAAGAGGGATGATCCACATAGGCATCCCCGCACACATAGACAAAATCAACATCCTCCCACCCCCGCTTTATCATGTCATCCCTGCATATTGGCAAAAAATCTCTCATAACACTCCCCATTTCTCTTGCAAGCCTGTCCCGATTACGCTATGATACTATCTAAAAAAACAATCCCAAACCCAAAGGAGAACTTGTACGATGAAAAAACTGATTTTCTTTGATATCGACGGCACCATTGTCACAGAGGGCGCCCGCCACAGCCAGCGATATATCCCCCAGAGCTGCCTTGACACCATCAGCCAGCTTCAGGATAGGGGACATCTGTGCTTTATAAATACCGGACGATCCTACGCCGAATTGGATCCATCCATTCGAGCGATTCCCTTCGACGGCTATGTATGCGGATGCGGTACCTATATCCTTTACCGGGAGGAGGAACTCTTCTCCCGGCACATCGACTACGCTCTGGGAAATGCCATCATAGCGGATATGGAGGCCTGCCGTCTGGAATGGCTGCTGGAAGGTCCCGCCGCCATCTACTACAGCACCACTCCCTACCGCACTCGCATCCAAATCTTTCAGGAAGAACACAGGAAGCTCATCCCCCATGCCTTCCAGAGCATTGCCCCGGAAACCGCCAGGAACCTAGATTTCGACAAGTTCTGCATCTGCATTGGAGAAGGCCATGATCCCAGCAGCACAGGAATTAGCCACGACTTTGATACCTT
>CATKZA010000094.1 GCA_949841235.1 uncultured Clostridiaceae bacterium | reverse complement strand
CTTTAGAGACAGCAGGGGATATATCCATATCTGATACCTTCTGAAAAGAACCCTTCACACTTGCCGGCGTACCGTCTTTCGTCGCACATATCTGAAAGGAGCCATTTTCTATCAAGACACCCCGATAGAGCTGGTTTAACGTATAAATATCATACTTGCTCCGGGAGGTATCGTAACTGCTGCAATAAAATTCATAATCCGTGATATGAAAAAAATCCCTTACACTCAAAAGAGCCTTCAACGCATCTTGCTCCGAATGAATCATCTGCGTAGAAAAAATGCCACGAATTTCCCAAGGCATGTGCGTAGACGCATCATATTGCACCTCCAGGGCATTGTCATTCATATGGCGCAAATCCTCATAAGAAAGATTTTCATAGTTTTTATTAATCTGCACGGGAATGGCTTCCAATGCAGTAACTTCCCTTGAATCCTCCGTTTTGGAGGTCTTTTTATTGCAGGCTGCAATTAACATCATGATAATGATTATCGGAATAATGAATCTTACCTTATCCATAGTTTAAATCCCTAACCTTTCTATACCATTCCATACCTGTCCATAGGTTTCATCCGATACATCAATATGCGGATTCAGACCCAAAGGTTTTGAGTTCTGAAATTGCGGCGGAAGAAAGCTGCCCGTCGCTGCCAATCTCTAATTTGAACACGTTCCAGTAAGTCCCCATGCTGGAACGATCAATTTTATATGTCTGCCACGGCGTGTTGCCTGTACCCTTGTATACCTTAACAGTCGCGCCAGAGTACGCCAATTCTTTGCTTGTCGCAGAATTACCATTTGTATAATCATGCACAAAGAAATAGTATCTGCCTGGAGTCAGCCTATGAATCGTCGTAATCTCAGGTCCAAAGGAAGTGATATCGTCATAGTCCAAATCTGCAACACTTAATTCATTATTTGAATCATAACTCCCATCGAAATAATAGCTTTTGCTTTCAAAATATATATGAAATCGATCTTCGGGATCTACTATACCAGGCCCAACAAGGTGCGAATCCAAATCACTGGGTGTCTCGCCCCAAGTCAGAACAATCCGAATGCTTTCTGTCTCTTTGATGCCAACATCATCAAAGGCATCCTTAATGGCTTGCTGCTGCTCAGACGTAAAGCCAATCTGATTTGCAGAGCAAAGGACAGCTCTGCGCGCATTCAGGAAGACAGAGTCGCTAGTAAGGCGAAATAGGGAGCGATAAAATACTGTTGCCCATCTCTCATTTGCAATACCCGCAGTTCGGCTGTCGCTCATCATTTTTTGAGCTGCAAGATTAAAAATCCCGCTATAGACATGTACTCCCTCATCATCCCGATCTACATAGAGGTTCAGCTTTTCGTTCCATTCATCACTGCCAACTGCGCTGTAATTGTCAGGCTGATCATATGCTTTAGGATTGGACATATCCCGCATAGTGTGACCCACATCCTCGCCAATTGTCCAGTTAGCTCCGGAAGTACCATGTTTTCGCTCAATGAGCGTGCCCATGATATCTGCATAGGATTCATTAAGCGCACCGCTCTCGCCATAGTAAGTCAATCCCCCTCCCGGAACAGCATTTTCAATGACCGCATGCGTAAATTCATGTCCCACAATATCAAGCGCAGCCACATAGGCCTGCCCATTGCCGAAAACAAACTTCTGACCATCACTGCTCCAATAAGCATTCTCGAAGTGATTGCCATAATCATAGCTAGCCTGTATTACAGCTCCCTTGCCATCATAGGATTCCCGTCCCAGCACACTGCCATAGTAATCATAAACATCCGACATATTCGCATGAAGCGATACCGCATCCCTTCTGATTGTTGACATAAAGCCTGAATGCGCCAATTCTCCCGGCAGTATATATTTTGTTTCCTTCCACCAGAGATGACCTGTGGAGGATGTGGCAGTCCTATATGTCTCAATATTTCTTACCGTATCTTTTAAGCGATATGTGCCGCTTTCTTCCTGCCCATTAAAAGTCCTGGATTTAAATTTTTTATCCGTGGCTTTAAGATATACCGGGCTCCAGTTCATATTTCGCCGTATCTTACTGTGAATATTTCCTGCTTTTTCATAATCGGCATACACATAATACGTTACGGCTATATTTACAGATGGAATGGGAGATTCTGCCTTGCTATCCCCACGCTCAGAATCATCTGCCTTTTCAGACGTTTCGCTGTTACAATCGAAATCTTTAGGAATCTTATTTTGAGGAACACCCGAAGAGGTTCCCTGCTCGACAGGCTTCCTAGCGTCAAGGTTCGTCGCATTGATTTCATACATCAAAGCGGGAGCATTTGCGCTTGCCGCATAGATAACCTTTTGCGCCGATATCCTTAAATTGCTGAGAAAATCTTTCTCCAAATCCTCCCTGGTCTTTGCCGCCTCTCCTGCATTTTCCTCGCAGGAAGAAAGCGCCTCCAAATAATTTTGAACCTCCTCGCTTGCTAGCATATCGCTTGCTACAATAGAGCCTGCATCGCCCTCGGTGATTGCAGAATCGGTGTAAACATCTGATACTCTTGCATCATATGTGCTAAATAAACCTGTCACCTCGCCCTCGTTTTTGGTCGATATAATTATCTGGCTACCCATGACAGGAATGCCATTTATTTCAGGCGTAAAACGATAGAAGGTTTCTGCGCTTTCATGCGAATCTCTTCCTCGCTTCTCCGAAGCATTGACACTCTGTGCTGTAATCGCACCATTTGACGCACTGAATCTTTCTGATCCGCCAAACAAATCCGCAGAAGCATCGAGAACCGACGCCGCATCCTCTATGCTATTAATCTTCTCCTGATCTATTCTTCCCTTTGTAAAGTTCCCTTCAATGACGCTAACAGCGCCATTTTCCCCATATATAACATCAATTGGATAATTCCCATTATCATTTCCATTCTCTACCATATCCTGTAGATCTCCTAGGTCAATCCTTCCATCATTGAGATTATCACCTACAGATTCAGCCCAATTTGCGTACAGATTGATGGATGATGTGACCATTAGGGGGAATGCCGCCTTTTGCGTACAATTTTCATCGTAGAACCAGCCACCGAAAATATAACCTGCTCTAAAGGGATTGTCGGGAGCGTCAATACTCTTTCCTGAAACCACAGAAACGGTCTCATATAGGGTATCCGTCCCATCATTTCTATAAAAATTCACAGAATAGCTTTCATCATGACTATTATTGCGGATCCAATGGGCATACAATGTCATGTCTGCGGTTATGGCCATATCGAAGTCAAATATTTGTCCGCCATCTGCTTCCGTATACCAGCCATCAAAAGTATAACCGTCGCGAGACGGGTCAGCCGGCCGTTTAGCAAAACCATTTTTCTTTACGGTCTGAGATGGAATCGAACTGCCGCCATTGCTAATAAATCTTACAATGCACGCCTTTTCGGAATGATTAGATCGAACTGCTACCCAATCACAATGCTAACGGCCTTTTTGGCGAGTCTTGGTTTTGCGCCAGCTGCGACAGTCCTTCCAGTAGAAGGCAGTAATGAAATAACCAATAAAAATGATAGAAATGCCGCAATGGCTTTTATAGATCTCTTTTTCATATTTCTCTAATCCTTTCTTCATCTTTTGTCTAATGTCTGAAACTAAAATACTCCGTGCTGATGCCGATATGTTGAAAATAGGTCTGCTTGCCTCGCTATAGCCATATACCACCTCCCTTGCCATTCCTGCCAGCATCTTTGGAGGCAATTTCAAATCTCCCTTCCGCATAAGAACCAATATCCGCATAATATATGACATAATTCCCAATTAAATTTGATTCACTTCTCGAAAAAATAAACCATTTCCTTCCATCCAAACGTTGTTCTATTAAGAAGATTCACATAATATCATAGCAGATAAGTTTTCTGTGTCAATGAATTGAAACCTCATATATTGCCTTAAGCAATACAATCAAAAGGATGCCCCCTAATCACCTATTTTTTGACAAAACTAACAATCTTTGCGAAATCACCATTTTTCCCTTGCGCTTTTTGTCATTTGGCATACAATTAAAAAAGGGAACGCAAAATATCTAAAAGATAATATGATTATCTTTGGATATTGGCGCATTCCCAATGGCATAACCTTACGTTATGAACAGTTTCCTATACAGCAACAAAGGAATGTGATAGCATATATGCCGCAAGGCATCCTTGCTTGGCATAGCGTTATGTTATGAAAAATTCCTATACAATCATAAGGGGAGATGACCACATAATGAAAAAGAAAGATAGAAAACAGCGCAGAATCCATTACGGAATGGCATCCGTGGGCGGCTTTCTCGGCGGTTTCGCCATCTTGAGCCACCATGATCTGCTGGCCAATGCCCAGACCTCCAACTTAATCTCTTTAGCCATCTCCATCTTGGGAAGGAATCCTTTCCAAGCAGTTCTGCACATAGGCTCCCTGCTGCTCTACATGCTGGGGCTATCCCTGACCGTCCTGATACCCAGATACACAAAGTGGAACCTCCGCCTCTGCAGCATGGCGATCGATGCCCTCTGCCTGACTGCACTGGCATTCATCCCCTCCAGCGTGGACGACTTCGTGGCCCTGTACCCTATCTTTTTCGCCATGGCATTCCAGTGGAACACCTTCAAGGGGGCGGACGGCTACATTGCTTCCAGCATATTTTCCACCAATAATCTAAGGCAGTTCACCACGTCCCTGACAGAATACTTCTGCGACAGGGACAGGAACCACCTGCATAAGACCAGTTTCTACGGCGGCACCCTGCTATTCTTCCACATCGGGGTAGCCATCTCCTACTTTGCATGCAAAAGCCTTGGCACCATGGCTTCTCTCGCAGGGCTGCTGCCCCTGGGAATCTGCCTCTTTTTCCTGCTGACGGAAAACACCAATCTCCGCAAGAAGCTGATCTCCCTCAGACACAAGCCCGCATAGCATCTCTCACGCATCAGTTCGCATCACGCCCTCAAACAGCCGTTCCCGCCCCCGTCGGCTAAGTACCGGAACGGTAAACAGAATCGCCTTGCAAATATTGTCCCCTATCATGCAGAACCACACCGCCCGCAGATCCAGATGGCACAATTCCACGCAGACAAAAGTGGCAAGGATGCGGATTCCCCACATAGAAAAGGATTCCACGAAAAAAGCATACCTGGTTCTCCCCAGGCCATAAAATATGCCCTCCACCACCACCATCAGACCGAAAAAGGGTTCCGAAAATGCCACCATGCGAAGCATGGAAGCCCCCAGAGCGGCAACCTTGTCGCTATTGGTAAAAAGCTGCATCAGGGGCAGGGCGGCAAGATACAGCACCACTCCGCTAACGCACATCATCACCACCGTAAGAATCACGCTAATCTGGCTGATGCACTGGAATTTCTCCCGATTTCCCTCCCCCAGGGAAGCACCCACCAGAGCGGAAGTAGCCGTACGCAGCCCATAGCCGGGAATATAGAACACCGTCTCTGCCGTCACCGCAATGGAGTGGGCGGCAAAGATGGAAGTTCCCATGCCCGACACCATGCCCGCAAAAAATACATAGCCCAGACAGGAGACCAGGCTGGTTCCCAGCACGGGAATGCTCAGGGAGACGCCCTCCCGCAATATCCTGCCATCCACCCGAAACTCCCGCCAGGGAAACCGCAGGGAATCTTTCCGGCAGAAAGCCCGGAACATCAAAATCCCGGACAGCGTATAGGACACCGCCGAACCAATGGCCGCCCCGGCCACGCCCATCTTCAATCCATAAATGAATATCCCATTCAGCAAAACATTAGAAAAATTGCAACCCATGCTGATAAACATGGGTGTCTTGGTATCCTGGGTGGCCCTGATGGCCGCCCCGAAAATCGTGCTGGCAGCCCGAAACAAGAGGGGCAGGCTGATAATCAGGAAATACCTGGACGCATCCCCCTGCACATCCCTTTCCGCCCCCATCCACCGGGGAATCCAGGGACTAAGCGCCACCGAGGCAACAGTCATCACCGCACCGCACGCCACCACTACCAGAACCACATGACCCGCTATCTGCCGAATCAGGCCGCTTTTCCTGCCGCCCACCGCCTTGGAAATCATGGCCAGCACCGCCACGCCCAGAGCCGATGCCACGCTATTTACCAGCCAGGTCACCGTGGTGGTCACGCTCACTGCGGCAGTAGCCTGCTCCCCCAGCCTTCCCACCATGGCAGTGTCCACATACTGAAACAGAGTGGACAGAATCTGCTCTATCATCGTGGGAAAAGACAAGAACAAAAGACTTTTCAGTATCTCCCGCCTCAGCACCCCACTATCATCACCTCTCTCACTCATCCGCCAGATAACCTCCCCGCCAATATCCCAAACCGTCACGGCATGTTACTGTTCACGGCTCCGCCATTCCAGCAACCGGCAATGCCTTGAATTTACTTGGATTGTGAATAGAAACACGACATCCCGCCATGCCCATTATCTTTCATTACAAGCTGCTAGATATCCCTGCCATCCCAGCAGTACGTGCAGAGATTCTCTTTTGGAATCCCCACCGCATCCAGCATATCGTCCAGACGGTTATACCGCAGAGAAGTAAAATTCAATTCCTTTCGGATTCCCTCGATCATTTCCTCATATTTGGGAGATTCCGGATCCGTGTACTGCTGCAATACCTCCTCCGACACCTCTTCCGTGCCCTCTAATTTGGCAATGACCCTGCGGGTGATCAAATCCATCTCCGAAGTGGAGCGGGAAAAATTCAGAAACTTGCATCCGTATACGAGAGGCGGGCATGCCGGCCTGATATGCACTTCCCTGGCACCATTCTCATACAGAAATTCCGTAGTCTCCCGAAGCTGGGTTCCCCGCACGATGGAATCGTCAATCAAAAGCAGGCTCTTATCCTTGATCAAATCATGCACCGCAATCATCTTCATCTTAGCAATCATATTCCGCTTGCTCTGCACGGTAGGCATGAAGGACCG